>JBGUDX010000082.1:0-6605 GCA_041821645.1 Acidobacteriota bacterium | reverse complement strand
TCCGACGACGAGTGAAGCCAGCTTGTCCTGATGCCAGCGATCGTCCTGGTCGCAGAGTGCGATCAGCTCGAACCCGTCTGGCACCAGGCCCAGCGCCCGTTCGAAGTTTCGGTAGAAGCCGAGACGGGCCGGAGAAGCCGACAGCGTGAACCGGGCGTCGTCGGCGAGGACCGCCTCGATCAGGTCGAGGCTTTCAGGATCGGAGCGGTCGTCGCTGACAAAACAGTGCCACTCGATTCCGGCCTGATTCCGGATCGACTCGACCTGGGTCCTCAAAAGGCCGGGCTCGGGATTGAAGGTCGCCATGCAGATCGCAACCGGTTCCGAACCCGGGGAAGAGCGCAGCCCGGCCACGATCAGTCCCTTACCGCATAGACCATGTTGACATTCGTCGATCGCATCATCTCTTCCTGATCGGCGCTGACTCGAAACCCTTGATTTTCGAGCTGTTCACTCAGATCAGCGAGCCTTCCGTCGATGTCGTGAACCTCTGCCACCACCTGCCGGATCCTCGGCCAGTCGTTTCCCGAGACTCCTTTGAAGACGTCGGCCTCGGCCCGTTCCACATCGATCTTCAGAAGATCGACTCTTTCGATCGATTCTTCCTCCATGAACGTGGATAACGTCTTCATTTCACAGCTGACGCTGCGTGAATCAAAGTCTCCCTCAAGTCGAACATCGGCCTCAGCCGGGTCGACGCCCATGCCGATCAGAACCTCTCTTACCATCTGTCGATCGCGTTCCGGATCCGCGTAGCGGCTCGACATCGCGGCAGCACCCGGGTAGTAGGTGAGCTCCACTTCGCCGGGACGGTCGGAAAGTCCGAACCGATGGGGCCGGCAGGCCGGGAAGGCTTCTACGTTTTCGACCAGCATCTCGTATATCGGACCAACCGGTTCGAAGCTGTGAACGGTAGCGACCTCACACTCGCCCGCGAAAAAGGTCGCTGCAACCCCCACGTTGGCCCCGACGTCGAAAACGATATCTCCCGGTCCTACATCAACCCCGTGCCGCAAATAGGTGCGCTCCTCGAAGATCTCCTTTATCTGGAACAGAAGCTGGGACGGATCCCGGTGACGGATGCCGTACCTGAGATCAGACTCGCGCGGGGACATCAGGAAGGGTTTCGGGCGAAAGCCCACACCTGAACCGGGATGTCCGGCTCGTTGTGCAGCGGGTGCCACCTGCGAAACCCGGACCAGCGGTCGAGGTTGCCGACCACGCACTCGTGATTGCCCCACGATCCGGTCGACTCGACTTCGAGCCCGGCGCGCTCGAGCAGCGTGCGCAGGCCACGCGGGGTGAACCTCCAGTAGTCGAACATCCCGTAGGCCGGCAGCTCATGGATCTTGATCAGGAAAGGAGTCGAGACGATCACCCTGCCTCCGGGCCGGCAGAGGCCGCGCAGGTTGGCTGCTGCCGCGTTCGGATCGAGCACGTGCTCGAGCACCTGCTCGCAGATCACCACGTCGAAACGGCCCTCCTTCTCGAGCGGCGCGCAGAGATCGAACTCCGGGTAGTCGAGCGAAGCGAACTGCTTCCAGCCCCGGCCGGCCTGACCGTCGCCGCTGATCTCCGCCGCGCTCAGGGTCGGCACGTCGAGCGAGCCGATGTACTCGTCAACCGCCCGGTTGAGCGCAACCCGCTGCCAATGATCCTCGGCCCCTTCGGCCTCGGGAAAGACCCGGTGACTGAGCCGGGAGAGCAGGCCGGAGACGACGATCCGGAACTTCCTGAGCAGCGCCCTCATCTCAGAACGCCCCCCGCAGGCGGTCGGGGATCCGCTCGATCCGCAGCGGGAACCCCTCGAAACCGCTCTCGGTGAAGAACCACCGGTCGAACCGCTCCCGTTCGGTGATCCGGTTGTGCGCGGCCATGTCGGCCTTCTCGTCTTCGGGGGCCCAGGGGCGACGCGAGCGCAACTGATGGCGAGCGAGGCAGATCGCGTGGTCAACCCGGTGGAGATGGATCATGTAGAGGTCGGGGTCGCCCCTGAAGTGACCGTCTTCACGACGGTGAAAACCGGGCTCCCAGACGGACGGGGTGGTTGCCAGGGCAGACTTGTTGTAGGCCGCATTCTCGGCCCAGAAGCTCCTCTGTTCGGTGATCGGGCGCTCCGGGTCGAGCACCGGCTCCCGGTCCGGGAAATGAACAATCTCGTAGCCCATGCAGCTGACGAATTCCTCGATCATCGTGTCCATGTAGTCGCCGAGGTCACCCAGCGAAGGGTCGGGTACGACCAGTTCGTCCACATCGGTCACCAGGACGATTTCGTAGCCCTGCTCGAGCAGAAGGTGCTGCTTCTTCTCGATCGTCTCCTTCATCCAGCGGTGGTCAACCCGGTCACAGGCCACCCGCTCGGTCTCGAAACCACCGATATCGGTCGAGCCGTCCTCCGTCTCGTTGTCGAGCACGTAGATGTCGCCGGGCGAGAAGAACCTCGAGTAGTAGCGCAGCCAGATCGGCAGGAACACGGCCTCGTTGTGCACCATCGTGATCACCGCCCGGCGGCGAGAGCGACCCCGCTCGCGGTCCGCCTTCGCCCGCCAGGACTCGCGTTCGCTGCGAAAGGTCTCTGCCCATTCAGCCAGCGGATGGGACGGGCTGTCGTGGATTTCGGGTACCGGGAAGGTGTCAGCGTCGGTGGTGTCGGCATTGGCGGAGGAACTCATCGGCCCTGATTCTAGGGTCCGGATCGATTCTCACCCGGCTCCCCGCTAGGATCGCGTCGCATGTGGCTGGACCAAAAAGTCTCCGTGGTCCTGATGACCTACAACGAGCGTGACTCGATCCGGAAGGTGATCAACGACTTCTTCGACACCGGCGTGGTCGATGAAGTCCTGGTCGTCAACAACAATGCCCAGCCGGGAACGAGCGAACAGGTCGACCGCACCCTCGCCCGCCAGGTCTTCGAGGAGCGACAGGGCTACGGACACGCCATACGGCGCGGGCTCAGCGAAGCCGAAGGCGATCTGATCGTCCTGGCCGAGCCGGACGGAACCTTTCTCGCCGCCGACATCATCAAGCTGCTCGCCTACAGCGGAGAGTGCCCGGTGGTCCTCGGCACGCGGACCACACGGGAGCTGATCTGGGAAGGCGCGAACATGGGCTCGTTCCTGAAGTGGGGCAACTGGGCCGTGGCGAAGATGGTCGAGGTGCTGTTCAACACCAGCCACCTGAGCGACATCGGCTGCACCTACCGCCTGGTCGATCGCGACACCGCCCGGTTCCTGGCCGAGAACATGAAGGTCGGGTCCAGCCACGCCGGGCCGGAGATGCTGATGCTGCTGATCATCTCGGGCCTGGGATTCGTCGAGGTGCCGGTCAACTACCTGCCCAGGGTCGGCACCTCATCGGTCACCGGAAACCTCGGCACGGCGTTCTTCCTCGGTCTGCGAATGATCCGGCTGATCCTTGGATTTCGCCTGCGGGCCGGAAAGATCACTCACCCGGCGGCCTGACCCGGATCAGGTTGAGCCGGTCCATGCCCGGGTAAGACGATCGGGACACGACCTGCCAGCCGTCCGGCAGGGCGACCACGTTCCCGCTCACCTCGGGCCGGTCCACCCCGCCCACGGTGACCTCGGCCTCGGGAGCGACGATGAACAGGTCGCCGCCCGGCGTCGCGGCGATGGTGGAGCGCAGCCGCTCGCCGGGTCAGGCACCGGGGGATCGCCCGGAAGAAACGGTGGCGGGCCCACCGGATGGTCCAGCACAAGCCTCGAGGTCCGGTCGCCGAGATACAGCTGGAGCGGGGTCAGCGGAACCGGGGAAATGTAGGACGTGGAGACCAGGTCGACCGCGAGGTCGCCGGGCCCGGCCTCGGTCTCTATCCGCTCCCCTGCAGCCCGGTAGTCGGTCGGCACCAGGCCCGGGTCGGTGCTCTTGCCCCCGGCGAACAGGAAGCCTCCCAGAACCGCCACCCCGCAGATCCCTCCCCAGACCGGGCCGATCGCGGTGAGCAGCGCGCCGACCGCGAGCGCCATGCCGGGCCACGAGGGGGCCAGATTCCTCGCCCCGAAGATGTCCGAACCGAGCAGTGCCAGGATGCCTTCGACCACCGGCGCGACCAGGGCGAGCGCCAGGACCAGCACCGCCGGCCGGTGATCGCGGGCCCATTGCCTGAGCGATGAAACGGTCCCGATCCTCTGAGCGAAGAAGACGACCGTCGCCAGCGCGATCCCGGCCCAGACGATCAGCCGGTCGGCGAGGCCGGGCAGGCGGGCCAGGTCGACCAGCGGGTGTCCGATGACCCACTGCTCCAGCGCGAGTCGCTTTGCCTGAACGCCCTGCCCCTGCAGTCCTTCGAGCAGTGTCCGGGTCGGGGAATCGAAATCCGAGAGCAGGCCCGGGATCCAGGGCAGGAAAGCCACCCCCGCGGCGAGGTTGGCCAGAAACGCCGGCCTGCGGTGCTCCGGATGGGCCCAGAGCAGCCAGAGAAACTGCGCGGCCAGGACCAGTACAACGGTGTAGTGGCTGTATACGGCGAGCACCGATGCGGCTGCGTAGGCGACCCACCACCTGGTCCGCCCCGTCCTGACCGCGGCCAGCATCGCCAGGGTCGAGGCGATCGCGAGGAACAGCATCAGACTGTAGGCCCGCCCAGAGCCCGAGTAGTAGATCATCGAAGGGGCGACTGCCATGAGAAAGGCGGCGATCAGGCCGGGTGTCCGTCCGACCGTCCTCAGCCCGAGCAGATAGAGCATCGGCACCGAGGCGACTCCTGCAATCAGGGCCGGCAACCTGACCAGCTCGGGTGCCGAGCCCAGCTTGGTCGCGAGCCAGGCCAGGGTGAAGTAGAGCGGCGGAGTGATCTCGGCGTCACTCGAGACCTGGTCGATCACCCCCCGGAGACCGCTGTCCCGGACGATCCAGAGGGTCGAAAGCTCGTCACCGAGGAGCGAGAGGTCGTACTGGCGGACCCGCAGCGCAAGCGCCGTGAACGTCAGCAGGACGACCAGCGCGAACGGCCAATTTAGCCGCCCCCGGGTCACCTCAGAAAGCTATCGGTACGTAATCCTCGGGGTAGGAGGAGGGACCGAAGAACCAGCTTTCGATCGCGTATCGGGGGTTGGGCATTGCCGGATCGGATCCGGTCTGATGCAGGAAGACGTGGTCGAACAGCAGGGCGTCTCCGGGGTTGAAGATCGGCCGGACGACTCCGACCTCCCCTGCCGCCTTCTGTGCCGACTGATCCGAGATCTGAAAGTCGAGGTACGCCCCTTCGCCGCCCGGCTCGACGAACTCCTCGAGCCGGACCGGTACCACGTCCATGCTCGGGGCCACATCGCCGCAGCGCGAAAGCGAGAGCCAGACGTTGATCGACCTGACGTCCTCGCCCATGAACTTGCCGTCCTGGTGCCAGCCGCCGGCGATATCCGGCGTGGCCTTGCGCAGAGTGCACTTCTGAGCCGAGATCGCCGGCTTTTCGCCCAGGTAGGCCTCGATCACCCGGCGCAGGTTGGCCTTCTCGAAGGTGTCGAGCATGTCGAACAGCATCTTCGGCGAATCTGCAGCAAGAACCCCGCCGCCCTCCTCGACCCAGTCGCGTTCGGCCACGCGGAACGGTGACTCGGGCTCCAGTTCGTCGTAGAAACCGTCCGGGTCTGCCTCGCCTTCATCGAGTCCGGCCCGTATCTCGAACGAGTGGTCGATATCGGCCGCGAGCTGCTGGGCCTTGTCGTCGTCCATCACGTCGCGAACAAGCAGGCATCCCGCCTCCAGGAACGCCGCCCGGACCAGCTCGGGCGAAAGCTCGCCCGGCGACACTTCGGGGCAGTTCGACTGCTCGCCGCGGGCAGGAACCTCGGCCGCCGGTTCGGGGTAGGCCGGGTCGCCGGGGGCGTTCTCCAGCAGCTGGATCCCGGCCAGGTGGCGGATCTGGCGCAGTTCGCGTTCAATCCGGGGATCGCGCTCGACCCGGTTGGCCTCGGTCAGCAGATCTATCGCCTCGAACAGCTTGCCTTCGGTGACGAACTCTTCGGCCTCTACCGATGCCGGGCTGGGATCCGCCACGGCCGCGTCGGACTGTCGGTTCTTGCGTGATCTGAAGAACATCTCTACCTACCTTTGTGAAGTCGTTCCTGAGGGGACCGGGAAAGTTCGGGGAGCCTAACAGCCAGCATCGTCAGGCGGCCTCCCTGGCCGGGATACCGACCACCGTCGTGCCGGCGGAAACATCGCCGGTCACCACCGCGCCCGCGCCCACGGTCGCCCCGTCACCTACCGTCACCGGTCCGATCACCTTGGCACCGGTACCCAGGAACACATCGCGGCCGAGCTTCGGGCCCTGATGATTCCCGGACCTGAGGCCGATCGTGGCCCAGGGAGAGATGACGGAGCCGGACCCGACCTCCACCAGGCCGTCGAGTACGACCTGGCCGTGGACCAGATAGATACCGGGCTGGAGCAGCACCGGGTCGCCGATCGATACCTGGGCGGTCATCATTGAGATCTTGTGGAGCAGGCGCGGAATGACCGGAACGCCGCGGGCGAGCAGTCTGGCCCGGAGCCGGTAACAGACGTGGGCGAAGAAGGCGTCACTCGACCAGCTCAGGCGGAGTACGGCCAGCAGGACCTGGCGGCCGGAGTCGAACTCGGCCGAC
>JBGUDX010000081.1:0-6643 GCA_041821645.1 Acidobacteriota bacterium | reverse complement strand
GCCGAGGTTGACCAGGCCGTCCCGGGCCAGTGAGCGGGCCGAGGTCTCGGCCGGCGCGGCGATCCGGCCGCCAGACTCCTCGACCGTCTCGGTGACCCGGTCCTTCAGTTCCAGGATTATCCGTTCAGCTGTTCTCTTGCCGATCCCCGGAACCGCCTGAAACCGCTTGGCGTCGCCGCCGACGATCGCCGCGATCAGTTCCCGGTGGGGCCCTCCCGACAGTGCTGCGATCGCGACCTTGGGCCCGATCCCGCTGACCCCGATCAATTGCTGGAAGAGATCGCGCTCCTCCTCGGCGGCGAACCCGAACAGCACCAGGCTGTCGTCCCGGCTGACTGTCTCGGCGTGAAGGAAGACCTCCTGTCCGGCCGCGGGCACGCTCCTCAGGGTCTCGGAACTCACGTTCAGGCGATAGCCGACGCCGGCGGCCTCCACCACCACGTGATCGGGGCGCCGGACCAGGACCTCTCCCCTGACCGCCGCGATCAATTGGCCACCTGCGCAGACGAACCTGCGGCCGCGGCAGCGATCGCATCACGCCGGCCCGCGGTGCCGCCGTGGCATATCGCGACCGCCAGGGCGTCGGCCGCGTGGTCGGGCCGGGGCGTCTCGGAAAGACCGAGCAGCGTCGCGACCATCTTCTGGACCTGGCGCTTGGCCGCGCTGCCGGAGCCGCAGACCGCCGTCTTTATCGCCTGCGGCGTGTAGGTGAAGCAGGCGACCTCGTTCTGGGCCGCGGCCAGCATCGCCACCCCGGAGGCCTGACCGACTTTCATCGCAGAGGCGACGTTCTTGCCGAAGTAGAGATCCTCGATCGCGACCGCGGCAGGTTGATGCCATGCGATCAGGTCAGCCAGGGTCGAATGAATGTGGGAGAGCCGTTTTTCGATCGATTGTTCGGACGGGGTCTCGATCACCCCGCCGTCGACCGCGACCATGTGCCCGCCTTCGACCCTGACCACTCCAAAGCCGAGATTGGCCGTCCCGGGATCTATGCCCATTACGACTCTCATCTGAACACCATTCTGTAACGGGCATCGGATGCCTTCCCGCGATCAGCCCGCCAGCCGCTCCAGGACCTCTTCGGGGATGTCGAAATTGGCGTGAACCTCGTTCACGTCTTCCTGGTCCTCGATCGCCTCGAGCATCCTGATCAGCGTCCCGGCCTCGGATTCGGCAACTTCGACCGTGTTTTTCGGTTCGGTGACCAGGCCGACCGATTCGACCGGGATCCCCTCCCCGGCCAGTGCCTCCTTCACCGCGGTCAGGTCGGCCGGGTCGGCGATCACCCGCAGCTTGCCGTCCTCGTCGAGCACGTCGCTGGCACCGGCGTCGATCGCGATGATCAAGTCGTCCTCGCTGTGCGATTCGCCGTCGACCACGACCACGCCGAGAGTTTCGAACATCCAGGCCACCGACCCCGGTTCGCCGAGGTTGCCTCCATGGCGGGTGAACGCGTGGCGCACCTCGGCGCTGGTCCGATTGCGGTTGTCGGTCAGCGCCTCGACCAGGATCGCCGCGCCCCCGGGCCCGTATCCCTCGAACTGGATGCGCTCGACGACTTCGGCATCCGACCCCTCGCCGGTCCCGCGGTCGATCGCTCGCTCGATATTCGCTTTCGGCATCGACTCGTCGCGGGCCTTCTGCACCGCAGTGGCCAGCGCGGGATTGGCGTCGATGTCTCCCCCGCCCTCGCGGGCGGCGACAGTGATCGCTTTGGCCAGCTTGGTGAACAGCTGGCCCCGTTTCGCATCAGCGGCGCCCTTTTTGTGCTTTATCGACGACCATTTCGAGTGCCCGGACATGGTGTGATTCTATTGGTGGTACGCAAATTGCCGAATTCAAGAGAAACAGACGCGTTGAGCGGCGAAAGAACCCACAGCATTCCGAAGAACCTTGCCGCGGCCCTGGTGGCCTTGGTCATGCTGCTGGCAGCGCTTTCTCTCTGGACCGTGATCCCGCTCGCCTGGCTCTGGATCGGGTCGCAGCTGACCGATACGCAGTTCCCCACGCTGGGGCCGTATCTCGTAGCCCTGACCGGTGTGATCGCCTCGATCCTGGTCGTCGCCTGGATTCTCGGCCTGCTGAACGAGCTCTACCTGAGGCTGACCGGAGTTCACCACGTCGCGGCACTCAGGCCGGGGTGGCTCAAGAGCATGGGTGACACCCCGAAAGACACCCACCCGCCGACCCTGCTGGAGACGGTGATCGTGGGCTCGGTCCTGATCGCCATGATCACGCTGTTGGTCTGGTTCTTCACCCTGGCCGGATCGCCGCTGCCCAGCTGAGGTCAGCTTCCCCGACGGCTTTCCGCCGGCCGCCGGGCGCACTGACCCGCGAACCAGGCGTGAATGCGGTCGTCATCGACCAGTTCCGGGTGGAACGAGAGGGCGGTCACGGTTTCCTGGCGCACGGCGACCGGGTGGCCCTCGACCTCGGCCAGGACTTCGACTGATTCGCCCAGCCGCTCGACCCACGGCGCCCGGATGAACACGGCCCGGATCGGCGAATCGGTGATTCCGGGCAGGTCTATCGTGTCCTCGAAGCTGGCGAGCTGGCGGCCGAATGCGTTGCGCCTGGTGGTGATATCGATCAGGTCGAGATGGTCACGGTCGGCGACGATCATCCCGGCACAGGTGCCGAGGACCGGCCGGCCGCCGGCGTGATGGCGGCGGATTCCCTCCGTCAGGTCGCCGGACTCGATCCCCTTGCTGATCGTGGTCGACTCGCCCCCGGGCAGGATCAGGCCGTCCAGGTTTTCGAGATCGTCGGCATCCCGGACCTCGACGCCGGTCGCACCGACCGATGCGAGGCGCTCCGTATGGGCCGCAAAGCCGCCCTGGACCGCCAGCACCCCGATCCTCGCCGGGACCGGGGAGGCCCCCGCAGCATCGCTACCGGCCGCGGCCGGCAAGGCGCCCGTCGTCGCCGAGCGCCGACATCTCCAGGCCCGGCATCGCTTCGCCGAGCTGCTCGGAGGCGGCGGCCACACGTTCAGGATCGTTGAAGTGAGTGGTCGCCTCGACGATCGCCTTCGCGCGGCGCTCCGGGTCGTCGCTCTTGAAGATCCCGGAGCCGACGAAGTTGCCCTCTGCGCCGAGCTGCATCATCAGCGCTGCGTCGGCCGGAGTGGCGATACCGCCGGCGCAGAAGACCGGCACCGGCAGCCAGGCGCGTCCGGCGACGTCGCGGACGAGTTCCAGCGGGGCGGCGAGGTTCTTGGCCGCGGTCGGCAGCTCGGCCGGACCCAGAGTGGTCAGCCGGCGGATGCCGGAGGTGATCTCGCGCATGTGCCGGACCGCCTCGACGATGTTGCCGGTCCCGGCCTCGCCCTTGGACCGGATCATCGCGGCGCCTTCCGCAATGCGGCGAAGGGCCTCTCCCAGGTCGGTCGCGCCGCAGACAAAAGGCGCGTCGAAGCCGTACTTGTCGATGTGGTTGAACTCGTCGGCCGGGGTGAGTACCTCCGACTCGTCGATGTAGTCCACGTCCAGCGACTGGAGCACCTGGGCCTCGGCGAAGTGGCCGATCCTGGCCTTGGCCATCACCGGGATCGACACCGAATCCTGGATCTCCCTGATCATTCTCGGGTTTGACATGCGGGCCACGCCACCGTCGGCCCGGATGTCGGCCGGCACCCTCTCGAGGGCCATCACCGCGCAGGCTCCTGCCTCCTCGGCAATCGTCGCCTGCCCGGCATCGACCACGTCCATGATCACGCCGCCCTTGAGCATCTCTGCCAGTCCGGTCTTGACTCGGAAAGTCGCTTGTTCGGCCATCTCCCCAAATATAGAGATTCGGGGGCTCCGGAACCCGCCCCCGCCTGGCCGGCCTACTTCAGCTTGTAGGCGCGGATGCGGTCGCGGTGCGCCGCTTCATCGCGCGAATAGACCCCGTGTGCCAGCGCGTGGACCAGGGCGAGCAGGGCGGTGTTCGACCTCAGGAAAGAAGGGCTGTTGGACGAGTAGTAGAGGCTGACGTCGGCCTCTTTCAGAGCTTCCGAAAGCGTTGCATCGGCGATCGCGAGGGTTCGCGCCTCGCGATGGCCGGCCAACTTCATGGCCCGGGCGAGCAGCGGATGTGAACGGCCGGCCGAGAGCGTCACCAGCAGGGTTTCGTCGTCGATCCGGCCGAGACGCTGAAGTGAAGGCCCCGCGGTGGAAGTGACGATTTCGGCTCTGATGTCGAGCAGGCTCAGGGTGTGGCGGAAGTAGCTGGCAAAGAAGGCCATCTGGTCGGTCCCGACGATCACGACCTGGCCGGCGGCCGAGAGCGCTGCCACCGCGCCGTCGATCTGCTCCTGACTCAGCTTGCGCGCGGTCTCTTCGATGTTGGCGTGATCGGTTCCGAGTGAGGCTTCGAATTCGGAGTGGTCGAAGGAAAAGAGCATCCGGCCGGAAGTCTCGGGGCCGGTGCCGACCGTAGCCCGGTACTCCTCGATCGCCGATGTCTGCAACTCCGGATAGCCCTCGAATCCGAGCGCCTGCGAAAACCGGACCACGGTCGATGAAGAGGTGCCGGCACGCCGCGCCAGTTCTTCCGCGGTGAGAAAGGCCGCTTCGTCCAGGTGGTCGACTATGTAGCGGGCAACATCCCGCTGGGACCGTGAAAACTCGTCGATCCGATCCTCGATGTAAGTTGACAGGGTCTTGGTGTCGGCGGTCACTGTGCTCACGCCGTCCAATTCGCTACCCCCACCCGTTTCCCTTCTATTAGCAGGGTGTATGAACTCTTTTTCCGGACTTCCCGACCGTCGCTCCAGCCTCACCGGCCACACTGACGAGGGCGATGAGATCTGGATCATCCGGTCGATTTCGCAGAAGCTCTACACCTGCCAGGGCTGCTACGACTCGATCCAGGTCGGCGACGAGCACGTCGTGATCCAGCACATCGGCCGCATCGGCGGGACCGAGCACGTCCACTGGCACCGTCGCTGCGCCGAGGAGATCCTCTACTCACAGATCCGGGATCTCAGGTCGGTCAAGGCCGGCGAGTCCTCGCGACCCCGGCTCGAGGCCCGCGGCCGGCGTCCCGCCGGCAGGCGCCGCCGGCCGCGCTGACCGAACCGCTCGGCCGGGATCAGTGATCCGGCGAGCCGGCGCCCTCCGGCCCGTTCGGGTCGCCCGGGCCGTCCCGCCTCTTCCGGCTCCGCCGGACCAACAGCCAGCCGACTCCGAACAGGGCGAGCAGTCCGATCGCGATGAAAGGCGCCACCGGAAATCCCGAGTCGCTCCCGACCCAGTCGAGTGTCCCCCTCATGTGAGCCGGAGCCCCGTTCACGCTGATCGGGATCGAGTAGTCAAAGACCTTCGTCCTGACCGATTCATCGGCCACCTGCGGCGGGACGCCCCTGCCCATGTAGTGCGAGCGATGATCGTGCCAGGCGAACTGGCCACTCCGGTCGACTTCCTTCCAGTCCGGGGCACGGTCAGGGTCGGCCCTTGCCGGGATCTCGACCTCGGCGAAGCGATCCTGGTTGAGGTAGAACGAGGGCGAGTTCAGGTTCACTTCGACCAGCCCGTCGGGCGAAATCCGTACGTACGGCTCACCGTCGTAGCCCTTGACCAGCACCGACTTGCCGGAGTCGTTTCGCAGGATCACGCCGTCATCGAAGTTCTGGACCTCGGCCTCGATTCCGGCCGACGCCCGCTCCGGGGCGATCGCGAAGATTTCCGACCGGTAGTCGGGGTTGCCCTGATGGGCGGCGGCGGTCTGCGCGAACAGCAAGGCGAGCATTGTCAGCAGGGCGAATCGGCCCGTGAACTTCTTCAATTCGAGTCTCCCGGGTGAATCGGGTGTGCGAGGGTCCGGCTTTCGAGTTTACGCAACGCCCGAATCCAACCGGATGCTTCACCCGGAGCCGGCCCTCACTATTCTGGCCCTGCCATCAACGAACCGCCCGGCACAACAGCGGAAGCGCAGCCGCAAGCCGGGCTCCGCGACGACCGACGGACCAGCGATCGAGAAAGGCAGCCGACGGCGAATGCAGCCCACCACAACTGACACCGACCGAATCACGGCCAGGCTGCTGACCGACCCGAGCTGTCCGTACGCGTATTCGATCAACCCGGCGCTGCGAACGCTCGAGTGGCGCTACCGGGACCAGATCGAATGGTCTCTGGTGACGATCGGGCTTTCGGAGACGGGCAGGCCATCGCAAACCGTGCCGTGGGACCTGCGGGCCGGTTTTCTGGCCGAGCAACGCGACCGTCACGGCATGCCATTCACCGTCGAGGAAAAGGCCCGGCCGACGACCAGTTCCCGCGCCTGCAAGGCGATCATCGCCGCCCGGCTGATCCAGCCCGGATCCGAGTGGCGGGTACTGAGGGCGCTTCAGCTGATGGAGTTCAACACGCCGATCCTGCTCGATGAAGACGACCACCTGCTGGCGGCGCTGGAATCGGTCGAGGGGCTCGACGGACTCAGAGTCGTCCTGGCAATCGACACACCGGAGGTCCAGGACGCCTACGACGCCGACCGTGCCGAGTCGCGGGGTGCGGCGGGCGGTCCGGCCCAGATGCAGCTCAGGACCGTGGAATCGCCGGAAGGGATCCGCTACACCGCCCCCTCGGTTATCTTCAGCCGCGGAGACCGGCGCTTCGAAATCGGTGGCTTCCAACCGGTCGAGGCGTATGACGTGGCG
>JBGUDX010000080.1:0-6663 GCA_041821645.1 Acidobacteriota bacterium | reverse complement strand
GATCCGGGCACGCCGCTCGAGCCGGTCGCCGAGCTGTTGCTGTTCTGCGCGGCCCGGGCCGATCTGGTCGGCCGGGTGATCCGGCCCGCGATCGAGACGGGCGGCCACGTGGTTTGCGACCGCTTCACCGATTCGACCGTTGCCTACCAGGGGGTCGCCCGGGGCCTCGGAATCGCCCGCGTGGAGGAGATCAATGAGATCGCAACCGACGGGCTCACGCCGGATCTCACCCTGCTGATCAGGGTTGATCCGGCGACCGGCCTTGAGCGGGCCGGCGGTGACGACCGGTTCGAGACCGAGGGTGTCGGCTTTCAGGAAACGGTGGCCGAGGCCTATGAAGAAATCGCCCGGCGGGAGCCCGAGCGGTTCGTGATAGTCGATGGAACCGGCACCCCGGAGCAGGTTCACCAGCGGGTGATGGCGGTTGTCGAGCCGAGGCTCGGCCGGTGAGCCAGGCCGCGGCCGGCAGGCTCGAGTCAGTCACGGCCAATCAGCCCCGGGTCCGGCTGGAACTGGAAGCAGACCTTCGCGACGGCCTGGTCCACGCCTACCTGATGAGCGGTCCCCGGGGCTCGGGCAAGGCGAAGATCACCCGGGCCTTCGCGGCCGAGATCCTCGCCACGGACAGCCCCGACCCCGCCGGGACCCGCCGCCGGGCCCTGCTCGATCCGTCGCCGCATCCAGACCTGATCTGGCTGAAGCCGACCGGGATGAGCCACGCGTTTGCCGATGTTCGCGAGCAGGTGATCCGCCGGGCCCCGCTGATGCCGTTCGAAGGAGCGCACCGGGTGTTCGTGATCGAAGAGGCCGAGGCGCTCAACGAGGAGAGCCAGAACGCGATGCTGAAGACCCTGGAGGAGCCGCCGGCCCACGCTCACCTGATCCTGCTCGGCTCCGACACCGAAGCGATCCTGCCGACGGTCGCATCGCGCTGCCGGGCGATCGAATTCGATCCGCTCAAGCAGGCGGTGCTCGAGGCCGAGCTGGGTGGGTCGGGCGAGGCCGGGGAGGTACGGGCCGCGGCACGGCTCTCCTCCGGCGACCTGGACCGGGCGAGACTGCTGGTGAGCGGTCCGGGGCGGGAGATACGTGCTGCGGTCGAGGGCATGATGGCGGCGACCCTGGAGGCCGACTTCACCGGTTCACCGTGGCTGAAGGTGCTGGCGATCGCCGAGCAGGGCGGGGGTGCCGCCGGAGATCGGGTGGCGGCCGAGCTCGACGACGAGGTCAAGGAGGGCACCAAGCACACCAAGGCCGAGATCGAAGAAGCGGTTCGCCGGGCTCGCCGCCGTGAGCGGACCGGGACGCTCGATCTCTCGCTTCACCTGGCCGCCTGCTGGGCCAGGGACTGGACCGTGGTGATCAGCGGTGCGCCTGAACTGGCCTTCAATGCCGATCGGCTGCCGGCGCTGGAGAAGCAGGCCGGCGGCATCGGCCTCGGTCCGGCCCGGCGTGCGGTGGAGCTGATCGCCGAGACCCGGCGGCGTTTCGACCTGAACGTCTCCGAGGAGCTGGCCCTGGAGTCGCTCTGCTTTCGCCTCGAGCCTCTACTCGGCGGCGCCTGAAGAATCCCCGTCGCCGTCACCGTCCCCGCTCCCGGCCGATTCCCCGCTTTCGCCGTCGGTCGATTCGATCGCGCTCTGCTGGGCCAGCCGGGTGATCTGTTTGGCCTGGCGTGAGGCGATCACGCTGAAGTTGAGCGACAGCCCGAGCAGGATCAGCAGGACGATCGAAAAGAGCGCGATGGTCGCGTCGCGTACACCCATTGCCCGGGCGATCAGTTCGAGCAGCACCGGGAAGGCCGCGCCGGCCAGCATCGCCAGGCCGAGCAGGAACCAGACGATGCTGTAACGCTCGAGCAGTTTGTCCCGGCGGATCAGGTCGAGGATCAGGAACATGAACAGCACCGCGAGTATCGCGGCGACGATCCGGGCTTGTGGGGTCAGCCGGACGACCGGTTCTGCGGCGGTCAGCCAGCCGGGCCAGAGAGCAGACGCTGCCGCCCCGATCATGGTTTGACCTCCGGGCTGACCTTGCCGGGCCGGAGGTGTCCGACCAGCAGCACGGTGAGGGTCTTGAACAGGTAGAAGGCCGAGCCGAATGGGGTGATGAACGAGCTGCCCTGCTCCCGGGCCACCATCCGTACAGGCATTTCCTTGACCGTGAGCCCGGCCCGCACCGCCTGCTGCAGCGATTCGACTTCGGCGAACTCGGACGAGTACCGCCGCGCGAACAGCTCCATGGTCTTCCCGTTCAGGGCCCGCATGCCGCTGGTCGTGTCGGTGAAGGTCTGGCGGGTCGAGGTCGAGACCAGCATGCTGAACAGCCGCTGACCGATCCGCCGGGCAAACGAGGCCCGGTAGCCCGAGGCCTCGGCGAAACGCGAGCCGACCACCAGATCGGCTTCACCCCCGGTGATAGCGGCGACCAGCGGAACCAGCTCGGCGGCCGGGTGCTGGCCGTCGGCGTCAATCTGGCCGCAGACCCCGTAGCCGTTTTCGAGCGCGTAGATGTAGCCGGTCTGGTGCGCGGCCCCGACGCCCTGGTTGAACGGCAGCGAGGCCACCGTGGCCCCGGCCCGCCGGGCCAGGGCGGCGGTACGGTCGGTCGATCCGTCGTCGACCACCAGGATCTCAGCCCGTTCGAAGTGGGCCCGGGCGTCTTCGATCACGCCTTCGATCGATTCCGCCTCGTTCCAGGCCGGGATCATCAGGAGCATCTTCACGCTGCGATTCTGGCACGACTCAGGCTAGGGTGGCTGCCGTATGAGAAATCGGCCCCCACGCCGCCGGCGCCGCCACATCGGAATGAGGCTGTGGCTGGCTGTCGGATTCATGCTGGTCTGCGTGATCACGGCCGGCATCGTCTACGCCTTCGTCATCAACTCCAGCCGGGAGACCCTGTCCGACCGCTCGACCGAGCTCGCGGTCGGTCGCACCTTCCGCCTCGCCGACCGGCTGGAACAGCAGGGGGCCGATCCCGTGACCGAAGTCCGGGCAGCCAGCGGTGAGGGCTTCACCGCATGGTTCTTCGATTCCACGGGAGAACAGATCGCCTCGACCGGCGCCTCGACTGAATTTCCCAACAACCAGGTGTACCGGGAGGTACTCGACGCGGCGCTGGCCGGTATCAGGAGCGTCCGCGATCTCAGCAACGGCGAGATAACCGTCGTCGGGACTCCGGTGACCAACAGCACCACCGGGGCCACCAGCGCGGTCGTGGGGCGTTATTCGAGGCCGGTGGTGATCCGCAGCGCGATCGACAAGGTCAGATCGGACAGCACCAGGGCGGCGTTGCTGGCGATGGTGATCGGGACCGTGCTCGGCGTCGGCATCGCCTCGCTGATCACGGTCCGGCTGAAGCGGCTGGTCGCCGAGGCCGACGACCTCGCCTCGGGCAACTTCGACGTCGAGCTTCCCTCCCAGGGAGCCGATGAGATCGGAGATCTGGCCCGGTCGCTCGAGTCACTGCGGGTCTCGCTGAAAGAGAGCTTCGGCGTGCTGACCGCCGACCGCGACAAGCTGACCGCGATCTTCGACGGTCTCAACGACGCCGTGATGGTGGTCGACAACGACGGGCCCGTCCGCTTCTACAACTTGGCCGCGACCGCTTTGCTGGACCCCGGCGGCCTGCCGCCTGACCCGCTCATGCCCCAGATCAAGAGGGCCGCAACGGAAGGGTTCGCCGCCCACCCGGCCCTCAGGATCGGAGACCGGGCCTACGCGCTCCAGGCCCGCGCACTGCCCGATGAAAAGGCCGTCCTGGTGGTGGTACGCGATCGGACCGACGAGATGCGCAAGGAATTCGCCGAGCGCGATTTCGTCAGCAACGCGGCCCACGAACTGCGCAACCCCCTTGCCGGTATATCCGGCGCGATCGAGGTCCTTCAGTCCGGGGCCAAAGACGATCCGCACGCCCGGGACCACTTCCTCAACCGGCTCTCGGCAGATGCCGAACGCATGTCACGGCTGACCCAGTCCCTGCTGACACTGGCCCGGGTCGAGGCTCTGGGGGCGGGCGAGGTCGAGGTGGTTGACGTCAGCTCGGCCGCCCGGGAGGTCAAGGCCGCGGTCGAGGTACCGCCGAACATTGATCTGCGGATCGACATCGAGCGCAACCTGGCTGCCAAGGGCGATCCGACCCTGCTGCGGCAGGTTCTGATCGGCCTGGTCACGAACGCCCTGAAAAACACTCCCGCACCGGGATCGGTGACCATCCGGGGACGACGGGCCGGCGAATCCGAGATGCTGATCGAGGTGATCGACACGGGCACCGGGATCCCCCAGGCTGAGATCGAAAGGGTCTTCGAGCGCTTCTACCGCCGATCCGAAACCAGGCGTCAGGAGGGGTTCGGACTCGGCCTGGCGATCGCCCGCAGGATGGCCGACGTGATGGGCGGGGAGATGGGAGCACACTCTGTCGAGGGCGAGGGCAGTACCTTTTGGGTGCGCCTTCCCCTGATTGAACGGAACGAGACACCGATCGCATGAGCCAGACCACTTCCGGACGAATACTGATTGCCGACGACGAACCGTCGGTGCGGGACTCGGTCGGCTATTCGCTGGACCAGGAGGGCTACGACGTCACCCCGGCGGTTGACGGGACCGATGCCGAAGAAAAGCTCGCCGGCGACTTCGACTACGACCTGCTGATCCTCGACATCATGATGCCGGGCCGGAGCGGGCTCGACATCTGCCGGGAGGTCCGGTCGCGCTCGGCGGTCCCGATCATCATTCTCACCGCCAAGGACGCCGAGGTGGACAAGGTGGTCGGTCTGGAAGTCGGCGCCGATGATTACGTGACCAAGCCGTTCTCGGTCCGGGAGTTGCTGGGCCGGGTCAGGGCCCAGCTCCGGCGGCAGGAGCTGGACCGCTCCCCGGTTCCGGAAGAGAACCGGATCGTCTCCGGTCCGGTCACGATCGATCTGGCCCGGCACCTGGTCACGATCGACGGCCGTCCGATCAGCCTGACCCGCTCCGAGTTCCAGCTGCTGCGTCTCCTGGCCGCCCGGCCGGGCGAGGTGTTCAAGCGCTCCGAGATCATGGAGGAGCTCTGGCAGACCGAGTTCGACGGCGACGAGCGGGCCTGTGACGTTCACATCTCGAACCTGCGCCAGAAGGTCGAGGAGGATCCCCAACGACCCGGGCTGATCCTGACCGTGCGCGGCATCGGCTACAAATTCGCCGAGTCCTGAGCCCGCGCCGGCCGGTCATTTCTCCGTCCCGGGGCTCGGTTAACCTGAACCGGTGCCGAAACTAGCCGACCTCGATCTGCCCGGGCTCGAAATGGACGACCCCGGCCTGAAAGGCAGGCGCTGGCACCGGGAGATGAACCGGTTGCTCGACTCGGGCGAATGGCTCGCCCGGGCGCCGCTCGCCACGGTGGTCCTCGACCGGGAGGCCGGCGAGTTCTTCCTGCGGACCAGGTCGGCGATCTTTCCGGGCAGGCTGCTGGCCGACCTGTTCGCGATCACCGACGGTCCGCTCCGGGAGCAGATCGACAACAACATCATCAATCAGGAGGGCGATTCCCACCGCCGCCTGAGGGGCCTGGTCAATCCCTCACTGTCGCCACGGGCCGCCAACGTCTATCGGCCGGTGATGCGGGAGTTCCTGGAACAGCTATGGGATTCGCCCGGTACCGCTGAATCGCTCGAGGCCGGCGGTGAGATCGATTTCGTCGAGGCTTTCGCCAGGCCCTACCCGTCGCTCACGATCGCCCGGGTCATGGGCGCCCCGGCCGAGGACGCGCCCAGGCTCCACGACTGGTCGATGTGGATCCAGCGTCAGTTCGATGCGATCGCGCTGTCGGATCCGGACACGGTGGCGACGATTCAGGAAAAGGTGGCCGGGTTCTACGCCTGGGTCCGGCCGCTGATCGAGAAGCGGCGGTCAACCCCGTCGGACGACCTGATCTCCTCGCTGATCGCGACCGAGGAGGAAGGCGAGCGGCTGTCCGACGTCGAGCTGGAGAACCTCGTGTTGAACGTCCTGGTCGGTGGCGTTGATACGACCCAGAACCAGCTGGCCCACGCGATCCGGCTGCTGGCCGGCCACCCGGAGCAGTGGGCTGCTCTGCGCGACGACCCGGAAACGCTGGTGCCCAGGGCCGTGCAGGAGGCACTGCGTTTCGAACCGATCACCCCGTTCACGGCCCGGCAGCTGACCGAAGACCTCGAGTTCCGTGGCGTGGAGTTCCCGGCCGGCACGGTGATCGTGGTCTGTTCGTTCACCGGCAACCGCGACCCGGAAGCGTTCGCGGACCCGCTCGAATTCGACATCACTGCGGACCGTGAGAAGTCGAGGAACCTGACCTTCGGCGCCGGCATCCATTTCTGCGTCGGTTCGAATCTGGCAAAGGCCGAACTCGAAGAGGGGCTCGGCTTCTTCGCCGAGCGGGTCGAGTCACTGGAGCTCTGCGACGAACCCGAGCTTCAGACGGTCAGCGGCATCTACGGCATCGATTCGATGTTCGTCAAGTTGACGCCCGCCCTGGTAGCGAGCGTGCCGGAACTCTGACCGGGGGTGTTCCGTTGCTGGCGGTCTTCACCATCAGCCCGCGTGAGGCGCCTCAGCCGGCCAGGGCGCGCTGGCACTCGAGGCTGTAGGTGGCGAGATCGTCGGGTTCGGCGGCAGCCGGTCCACCGGCCGATTCGACCAGAAG
>JBGUDX010000079.1:0-6680 GCA_041821645.1 Acidobacteriota bacterium | reverse complement strand
GGTGCCGGTCGGCATCTACGCGGACCGGGTCCTGGCGAAGCTGCCCCCGGGCGAGCGGGAGAGGATCCTGGCAAACGTCGGCTCGCGCGAACCCGAGGCGAGCTCGATTGCCGCCAAGCTGGTCCAGGGTGCGGCCGATGCCGGAATCGTCTATCGGACCGACATCCGGGCCGCCGAAGATTTGCTGGATGCGATCCCGATTCCGGACCGGCTTCAGCCCGCGATCGCGTACGCGGCGGCGGTGGTCAAGGGAGCCCCAGAGCCGGAGTTGGCCCGCAAATACCTGGACGGCCTGATCGGGGGTGAGGGTGCGGTGCGGCTCCGCCAGGCCGGCTTTACGCCGCCCGGCCGATGACGCTCGGCTCCTGGTTCGGGCGGGTCGGGTTCCTGTTCCTCGCGCTGACCTTGGTCTTCCTGACCCTTCCGACCGTGGCGATCTTCACCGACACCACGCCGGCGCAGCTGATCGCTGCCTTGGGTGAGCCGGTCGTGCTCGACGCGCTCTGGCTCAGTTTTCGTACCACGGTAATCGCGGTGCTGGTGATCATCGTGATCGGCACACCGGCCGCCTACTTTCTGGCCAGGAGGGAGTTCCGGGGCCGGTCCCTGGTGCTCACCCTCATCGAATTGCCGCTGGTGATGCCTCCGGCGGTCGCCGGCATCGCGCTGCTGGCCGCGTTCGGGCCGCAGGGAATCTTCGGCGCCTGGGTCAGCGATGCCGGGATCGAGCTGGTTCTTCAGACCGCCGGGGTGATCGTCGCCCTCATATTCGTCGCCGCCCCGTTTTATCTCCGCCAGGCAGTTGCCGCGTTCGCCTCACTGGATCGCGGTCAGCTCGAGGCGTCGCGAACGCTCGGCGCCGGGCCGTTTCGCACCTTTCTCCGGGTGTCGGTACCCGGGGCGCGCCCCGGGCTTTCTTCCGGCCTCGCGCTGGCCTGGGGCAGGGCACTGGGCGAGTTCGGGGCGACCCTGATGTTCGCCGGATCGCTTCAGGGGGTGACCCAGACCGCGCCGCTGGCCATCTTCTCGCGCTTCTCCGACCCGGACGGTTTCACCGCCGCGCTGGCGATATCGGCGGTACTGATCGCGGTTGCGGCGCTGATCCTGCTGTCGGTGAAGCTGTTCGGAGCCGACCGGGCGCTCGAGGGGGCGGGCTCGTGATCATGGGCTCTGCCGGTTCGCTCGCCGTCTCGGTCGAGACCCGGCTGCGGGAGTTCGATCTGTCGGCGGAGTTCGCGGTCGAGCCGGGCGAGCGGCTCGCGATCGTGGGTCCTTCAGGCGCCGGCAAGACGACCCTGCTCAGGCTGATCGCCGGCCTGCAGCGGCCGGACAACGGGCGCATCGCGCTCGGCCCGGACCGGCTCCTTGATTCCGGAGAAGGGATCGAACTGGTTCCGGAGAGTCGTCGGTGCGGCTATCTGCTCCAGGACTACGCCCTGTTTCCCGGGATGAGCGCATGGCAAAACGTCGCCTATGGAATGCGAGGCGTTCGGCGCCGGGCCCGCCGGGGCCGGGCCCTGGAGATGCTCGCCCGGTTCGGGGCGGACCGGCTGGCCGAGGTGAAGCCTCCCGCGCTCTCCGGCGGCGAGCGCCAGCGGGTCGCGCTGGCGAGGACGCTGGCCGCGAATCCGCGTGTACTCCTGTTCGACGAGCCGCTCGCCGCGCTCGACCCGGAAACCCGGGCCAGCTCGATGCGGCAGCTCGATCTTGCGCTCTCGGAGTCGGGGGGGCCGGCGGTGATCGTCACCCACTCGTTTGACGAGGCGGCGGTGCTGGGTGACCGGATTGCGGTGCTCGACCGGGGCGAGATCGTCCAGACCGGCAGCCCGGCCGATGTCTCGGCCCGTCCCGAGTCCCGCTTTGTTGCCGACTTTACCGGGGCAGCGGTGCTGGAAGGCGAGGCCACCGGCAGCGAACGCGGGCTGACCGTGGTCGAAGTCGAGGGCGGAGGGACTCTCAGAAGCGTCGATCGGGCGAGCGGCAGGGTCGCGGTCAGCGTTTTCCCCTGGGAGATCTCGCTGGAGCCGCCGTCACGGGTATCACGGGATTCGGCCCTGAACCGGCTCGCCGGAAAAGTGACCTCGGTGACACCGATCGGGAACAGGGTCAGGGTCGGCCTGAACGTGCCACAGCCGGTGACCGCCGAGATCACCGCCCAGTCGGTCGGGGACATGGAGATCCGGCCCGGCATCGAGCTGACCGCGGCCTGGAAGGCGACCGCGACCAGACTGATCCCCCGGGGTCCGCATGAGCTGCATCAGTCATGATCGGGTTCGGCGAAAACGATTACCAGCCCGAGGAGGCAGCCATGGACCGTGACGAGTGGATTGGGAAGTTCTCCGAGTTGACCGGGGTCCGGGCCCCGACCCCGGATGAAGTGGAGGCCATCCTCGAGCTGGCCGGCGTCGCCGCCCATGCGTCCGAGCGGACAGCGGCGCCGGTCGCCTGCTGGATGGCCGCGCAAACCGGGCGTCCGGTGGCCGACCTCCTGCCGGTCGCCCGCGAGGTCGAATAGACCCCCCGCCGTCCCCACCGCTCAAGGGGCCTCGCCGGCTCCGGCCGTTTGAGGGCCCCGTCGGCCCCGCCGCTCTGCGGCGGGGCCGAGCAGGTCCGCCGCCAGTTCGAGGTCGTCCGGTTCGTTGACGTTGGTGAACATCCGTTCCGGGTTGCCGAAGCGGGCGATTTCCTGTTCGCCGACTATGCGGGGGTCAAGCCTCCTGACCAGTTCCTGCATCGAGATGGAATCTCGACGGGAGTCTTCGAGGTCGGCCTCGAGGGTCGGCAGGAGCTCCGGGTCGTAGCGGGCGGCCAGCGGCTGGAGCCGGCCGTCGATCGACGGCACGACCAGGCGTTCGGGACCGGTGGCGAGCCGGCGGAGCAGGTCGGGGCCGATCAGCGGCAGGTCGCAGGCAAGCACGACCACCGCCCGCCCGCCGGCATGCCGGAGTGCTGTGACGATCCCGATCAGAGGGTGCGACGGCCGGTCCGGTTCGATCACGATTTCGGACGTGATCGGGGGCAAGGGGGAGGCGGCCTTTGCGACCACGATCGAGGCCAGGCCCGCCTCGGCGGCCGCCTGGAGCGGGTACTCGATCAGAGGCCGGCCGGCGAGCATGAGTGACGCCTTCGCTCCTCCGAGACGGGTGGCCATGCCTCCGGCCAGCACCGCGACAACGGCCTCACCCGGCTCCCGGGAAATCGGCCGGTTGTTGCTGGTCGGGGGTTCCACCAGGTTCAGTCTGGCACCTTCTCTCTATCCTCCGGCGATGGTGATCGGGTGCCCGGACACACGCTGATCGATCTCGAGGAGGCCCGTGCGGCCGTCCTCGAAGAGGCCGCGCCGCTCGGTTCGGAGGCGGTCGCCCTGGAGTCGACTCTCGGTCGCCGCCTGGCCGGGACGGTTCACAGTCCCGAGCCGGTCCCGGGCTTCGACAACTCGGCGATGGACGGATTCGCGATCCGGTCCGCCGATACCTCCGGAGCCGGCCCGGACAGGCCCGTCCTGCTCGATCTGACCGGCGAGTCGAGGGCCGGTCACCCGGCCGGGGCCGGGGTCGAGCCCGGCGGGGCGATCGCGATCTCGACCGGCGCCGTGATGCCGGCCGGCGCCGATAGCGTGGTCCGGGTGGAGGACACCGTCCGCGAGGGCGACCAAGTGGGGATCAGGGTCGAGGTCCCGCCGGATCGAAACGTCCGGCGGGCCGGTGAGGACATCGCAGCCGGATCGGAAGTGATCGTCTCCGGAACCCGGATAGGGCCGGCAGAACAGGGGGTGCTGGCCTCGGTCGGGGCGGCGCGCGTCTCCTGCCACCTTCGCCCGCGGGTCGCGGTGGTCAGCAGCGGCGACGAGCTGATCCGGCCCGGGGAGCCGATGCGGCAGGGGGCGGTTCGCAACTCGAATTCGTTCTCCATTTCGGCGCTCGCCCGGGAGTCCGGAGCCGAGGTGATCTCCAGCGAACTCGCTCCGGATCGCCCCGAGGCGACCCGGGCCGCGATCGAGGCGGCGCTGTCAGCCGATCTGGTGGTGGTCTGCGGCGGGGTCTCGGTCGGCGAACACGACCACGTAAAGGCGGCGCTGGCCGATCTCGGTGTCGAGCAGAAGTTCTGGCGGATTGCGCTCAAACCCGGCAAGCCGACCTGGTTCGGAACCGGCTCGGACGCCCTGGTCTTCGGGTTGCCCGGCAATCCCGTATCGGCGATGGTGACATTCCTGCTGCTGGTACAGCCGGCGCTGGTCGCGCTGGCCGGGGGCCGGCCCGAGCGCCGCCGGGTCACGGCACGCCTGGCCGAAGACCGGGCGAGGACCCCCGGTCGCACCGAGGCGGTCCGCTGCCGGATCGAGGCGGGTGAGGACGGCTGGGTCGCCATTCCGACCGGGCCTCAGGGCTCACACATCCTGACTTCGATGCTGGAAGCGGACGGGCTCGCCCTGCTGCCGCCGGGAGACGGGATCGCCGAGGCCGGAGAGACCGTGCCGGTCGAACTGATCGGGCATGGCTAGCATGACCGGGATGAATGTTGAGGTGAGACTGTTCGCCACGCTGAAGGAGCGGGCCGGGACCGAGTCGGTTCAGATCAAGCTGGCCGAAGGAGCCACCGCGGCCGACGCGGTGGCCGAGGTCGCCCGCTGCGCCGGGTTGGGGGACCTGTTAGAGCGGCTGCCGGTCCGCCTGGCGGTGAACCGTGTTTATGCCGCCCCGGAGATGCAGTTGTACGCGCGGGACGAACTGGCCCTGATCCCGCCGATCAGTGGTGGTTCGCTTCCACACGCGCTGGTCTCCGAACATCCGCTTTCGCTCGAGGCAGTGAGCGGAAGGGTCGCCAGCCCGGGTGCCGGGGCGATCGTGACCTTTCAGGGCGTGACCCGTGAGGTCAGTCGGCTCGACTACGAGGCTTATGCCGAGATGGCCCGGCAGAAGATGGTGGCGATCCTCTCCGAATGCATCGACCGGCATGATCTGGAAGGCGCGGCCGCCGAGCACCGCATCGGGCCGGTAGCCCTGGGAGAGCCGGGGGTGATCGTCGCCGCATCGGCGGCTCACCGGGAAGAAGCGTTCGCCGGTGCCCGCGAGGCGATCGACCGGATAAAGGACGAGGCCCCGATCTGGAAGCGGGAAGTCGAAGCAGATGGTGAGTCCGAGTGGGTTGAAGGAAAGCCACCCCGCCCCGAAGACGGCCGCGCGCCGGACCGGGATCACGTCCTGCCATGAGCGGCGACCCGCCGCGACTGACCCACCTCGACGACGACGGCAAAGCCCGCATGGTCGATGTCGGCGGCAAGCCGGCGAGCGAGCGGGTGGCCCGGGCGCGGGCAAGGATGAGCATGTCACCGGAAACCGCCGCTGCGGTCGAGGCCGGCACCGGGCCGAAGGGCGAGGTGCTCGGCGTCGCCCGTCTGGCCGGGATTCAGGCGGCCAAGCAGACCGGGAACCTGATCCCGCTGGCCCACCCGATCCCGCTCACCTTCGCCGACGTGGAGACCCGGGTGGACGTCGAGCGGGGGCTGGTTGAGCTGATCGGCGAAGCCCGCACGGTCTCTCGGACCGGGGTGGAGATGGAGGCGATGGCCGCGTGTTCGGTTGCGGCACTGACCGTTTACGACATGGTCAAGGGGGTGGAGCGCGGGGTCCGGATCGAGGAGGTCGTGCTGCTCGAGAAGAGCGGAGGCCGTAATGACTGGCAGCTTCCAGAAGACGCAGATCACGGCGCGGACGAGGGCCCGTAGCCGGTGGCGCGGGCGGCGGTGATCACGATCAGCAGCTCCAGAGCCCGGGACGGGGGCGACGACGAAAGCGGCGCCCGGCTGGCCGACTTTGCCGGTGGTCTCGGCCTCGACGTCGAAGGCCGGGACCTGATCCCTGATGACCGGGATCAGATCGAGCAGCGCTTGACTCACTGGTGCGACCGGGCCCGGTGCGATCTGATCCTGACCACCGGCGGCACCGGGTTCTCCCCGGACGACGTCACCCCGGAGGCGACCCGGGCGGTGATTGACCGTGAGGCTCCGGGAATCGCCGAGGCCATGCGCATGGCCTCGCGCGAGCACACGCCCAACTGGATGCTTTCCCGGGCGGTCGCCGGGATCCGAAATTCATCGCTGGTCATCAATTTTCCGGGCAGCCCGAAGGCGATCGAGCAGGCCGGAGAAGCGATTGCCGTCGCTGTCCCGCACGCGCTTCAGCTGCTGGCCGGGCAGGATCCCGGGCACTGATCTGACCCCCGGGATCCCGGGTTTCCACAGACCGAGTGTGCGAAACTTGAACGGTGGATCTGCCCGACTCGAAACCCGACGTGCTCAACCAGCCCACCAGGGCGCGAATTTTCGCCCTGCTGGCCGAGCGCCGCGAGCCGACCGGGACCGAGGAAATCGCGACCGAGCTCGACCTGCATCCGAATGGCATCCGCCGCCATCTCGAGCACTTGAGCGAAGCCGGGCTCATCGATCGCCGCAAGCAGCAGGGCGGCAGGGGCCGTCCCGGGGACCGCTGGTTGGTTGCGGCCGGTGCCAATCCCGGCGGCGACCGCCCGACCGCCTACGCCGATCTGACCGGCTGGCTGATCGAGGCCTTTCCCTCCGACCCGGAGGTTCTGGAACAGGTGGAAGAAACCGGCCGCAGGATCGGCCGGGAGCTTGCGCCTCCGAGAAAGGCCGATTCGGCCGGGGCTTTTCGCGAGGTGAT
>JBGUDX010000078.1:0-6762 GCA_041821645.1 Acidobacteriota bacterium | reverse complement strand
GACGGTCCTGTCTCGGCCATCACGACTCCCGCGTGCGGGGCGAAACGGGGCCGGTCGGATCCGGTGCTGACCCGGCCGCGTCGGACAACACGCCCTCGAGCACCGCGGCCCGGACCAGGCGAGGCACGTCACGGGCTCCGGCGAACCCGTCACCGACCAGATACCAGGCCGACATCACCTGAGAGCCGAGCGAGTAGGTCAGCCAGCGGGGAGGCAGGTCCCCACGGAAAGAGCCTTCGTCCTGACCGCGGACGAAGAAGCGCTCGAGCCGGGCGTCCTGCGATTCGAGTCTCGCCTGGAGCTCCGGGACCTTTTCCAGCTGGGGCGTGGCGATCAGCAGCCAGAGCGATTGAGCGAGCAGATAGGAGTCTTCGATCAACCGGTCAAACGCCTCGAGGACGGGATCTGTATCGATCCCCGCGGCATCGAAGATCCGGTCGCACTGCTCGAGCAGCCAGCCGTAGGTCGCCTCGACCATCTCGTCCCGCCCTCCGAAGATCCGGTGAAGCGTCGCCCGGCTGACTCCCGCCGCAGCGGCGATCTCCCCGGTAGAAGCGCCGGGGTTGGAGGTCAGCGCACCGGCGACTTCCTGAAGGAGCTTTTCACGATCCGATTCCACTGGAGCAGAAGTGTAGCGCCTGAGACACTATTGTCTCAGGCACGCCTGCGGACACTATCCGGGCCGAACCGGGCGGGCACGTTCCGGTGGCTCAGCAGGATCAATCGCCTTCTGCCCCACCAACGAAAGAAGGGACCCGGGAGGGTCCCTTCTGACATCTCAGCGGAGGGACAGGGTCCCATCCAAAATCGGGGCGCCCGGATTCGAACCGGGGGCCTCACCGACCCGAACGGTGCGCGCTACCAGGCTGCGCCACGCCCCGAGAAAGTCGAGCCTACCGGACTGAATCGATCGCCTGCTGCAGGCGGCCCAGGTCCGGCGCGTCCTGGACGACCTCGGTCCCGTCGGGCCCGGTCACCACCGCGGCCGGCTGGTCCCGGACCTCGAGATCGATCGCCAGCTTGTCCTGGTCTTCGAGGCTCGTCGTCATGGCGCTTTTCGGATCGAGGCCGGCCTCGAAATCTTCCTTCCACTCGGGTATCTCGAGATTCGGGATGGCCTCGGCGATGGTCTCGAGAAACTCCTCGTCCAGCCCGTCCTGCTTGGCCTTGTCCTGGTTGCGGAACATCAGGTAGGCGAACTGCCAGCCGTATCCCTGGTTCTGTGCCGCCTCGATCCCGAAAAAGCTGAGCTGGGTCGCGTTGCGGGTCAGCGACCGGTTGCGGTAGAGCAGCTTGACCTCGCCCCGGCGGACCTGGCTGTTCACCAGAGGGGGCACCGTCTCCAGGAACTGGTCCCGGTAGGTCTCGCTCTGGGCGTCGAGGAAGAGCTGGATCTGAACGGGGGCTCCGTCCTCGCCGAGCCGGTCATCCAGCTGCCTGACCCCTCCGAAGATCCGCTGGCTGTCGCCGGACCCGGCCACCAGCTCGTATTCATTGCTCGGCTCACGGGTCGCCATTCCAGCAATCGAGATCGCGAGCACGAAGAAGGCGGCGATCAGGATCAGCAGCACCCGCCTGCGCCCCGGGCGGGGAGATGACTTGCCTAAACCGTCCATCGCTGCGTTCAGCCGGCCACTGCTTTGTAGTAGCGGACCGCGAGGCCGGTCAGCAGCGTCCGGAAGGTCTCCTCGACATCGACTCCTTCCTCGTCCGAGAAACGGCGCAGGCCGCGCTCTTCGATCGCTTCGCTGCGTTCGATCACCTCGTCGACGAGCTCGGGGTTGCGATCGGAGAAGTAGGCACCCATCGAGTAGAGATCGGTGTCCATGAGCGACTCGATGAATGCGTCGCTCGAGCTGAGGGTCTGCCCGAGGGGCTCGTTTTCTGCCACGGTCACATCCTAAGGGCAGGGCCTCCGGGCGGGGGTTGAACGGACCCGCCTGCCCGGGCCGGGCGGACAGCCCGGGACGGCGGAGACGCCGGGATCTGGATGCCGGGATCTGGATATATGGTGTCTCAGGTGGCCGCCCGCGATGAAGTGATCGAATTCTGTGACCAGTTGCTGGATATCGAGGCCTTCGACGACTACGGGCCGAATGGCCTGCAGGTGCCTGGCTCGGCTGAAGTCAGCCGGGTAGCCACCGCCGTTTCGGCCCATCTCGAATCGATTCAGGCCGCGATTGCCTCCGGCGCCGACCTCCTGATCACCCACCACGGTCTTTTCTGGGACTTTCACCCCCGGGCCCTGAGCGATGCGATGGCAAAGCGGTTGAAGACGGCTCTGACCGCCGGGCTCTCGATTGCCGGTTACCACTTGCCGCTCGATGCCCACCCGGAGCTGGGTAACAACGCACTGCTCTGCCGTTCTCTCGGGTTCGTCCCGGGACCGGGCGATATCGGTTTCGCCAAAGGCAGCCGGATCGGCGTGGTCGGGAAGCGCCCGGAGCCGGTGCCGGCCGCCGACCTGTTCGAGATGGTCGAGGGCGAGCTCGGCCAGGCCCCGCTGATCCTGGCCGAGGGCCCCGGGCAGATCGACACGATCGGGATCGTGACCGGGGCCGGGGCCGGCGAGATTCACACCGCGATCGAGCTGGGGCTCGACGCTTTCCTCACCGGGGAGCCGGCCGAACACGTGCTGGCGGACGCCCGTGAGGGCGGGATCCACTTCATCGCCGGAGGCCACTACGCCACCGAAAAGGCGGGGGTCCGCCGGCTGGGAGAACTGCTTGCCGAAAGGTTCGGGGTCGAGCATGAGTTCATCGACGTGCCAAATCCGATCTGATATGGCAGGATCAGGTTCACCCTCTCCGCAGAAGCGGGGAGTTCGAGCAAACCCGGGGCCGGACGACCACCGCCCGGCCGGGATCAAGGAGCCAGGAATTGTCTGAGAATGCGTCTTCGCCCAGCAGCCGTTCGAACACCTTGGCCGACCTGCTTCCGAACGCCGCAGCAGAGCACGGTACGGCCGACGCCTTCATGTTCAAGAACGAGGGCGGCGCCTGGGAGACCAGGACCTTCAACCAGGTGCTGGACGAGGTGCGTGAGATCTCACTCGGGCTGATCGATCTCGGGGTCGAACATGGCGACCGGTTCTCGATCCTCGGGAACACCCGCCCGGAGTGGACCCTGTTCGACCTTGCCGCGATGAGCGCCGGCGCGGTCGTGGTCCCGATCTACCAGACCAATTCAGCCGACGAGTGCGAGTACGTGCTCGACCATTCCGAGGCCCGCTTCATCGTGGTCGAGAATGAGGAGCAGCTCGAGAAGATCCGGGCGATCAGGGGTGACCTGCCGGCCCTCGAGCAGGTGATCATGATGCTCGGAGAGTCCGACGACACGATTTCGATGGCCGAGTTGAAGAAGCGGGGAGCCGCGGCCGATGCCTCTCTCTTCGACCGGCGCTACGAGGCGGTAACCAGAGACGACGTCTGCAAGATCGTCTACACCTCCGGCACCACCGGCCCGCCCAAGGGCTGCGTCATCTCACACGGCAACTACCGCGCCATGCTGAACATGGCCGACCAGGCCAAGCTGCTCGGCCCCGGCGAGACGACCTTCCTCTTCCTCCCGCTGGCCCACGTCTTCGCCCTGTTGATCCAGTACGGCGTGCTCGACGTCGGCGGGCGGATCGCATACTGGGAACGTGACCCACTGCTCATCGTCCCCAGCCTGGCAGAAGTCAGGCCCGAGAACTTCCCCTCGGTACCGCGCATCTTCGAGAAGGTCCACGACACGATCATCGCCGGGGCAGCCAACGCCGGCGGGATCAAGGCGGGGATGTTCAAATGGGCGATCAGGGTCGGGATGCGCATGCGGGAGGTCGAAGACGAGGGCAAGACCCCTGGATTCCTGCTCAGTAAGGAGTACGGGATCGCGGACCGGCTCGTGCTCAGCAAGATCAGGGACGTTTTCGGCGGGAAGCTGAAACTCGCGCTCACCGGCGCCGCGCCGATCGATCCCGAGATCCTCCGGTTCTTCCATGCCGCCGGCGTCCCTCTGCTGGAGGCCTGGGGCATGACCGAGACCTCGACCGGAGGCACCGCCAACCTGCCCGATGCCTACAAGGTGGGCACCGTCGGAAAGCCGGTGCCGGGCGTCGAGGCGAAAATCGCCGAGGACGGCGAGCTGCTGGTCCGCGGGGACAACGTCTTTCAGGGCTATTACAGGAACGAGGAGGCCACCCGGGAGGTCCTGGTGGACGGTTGGCTGCACACCGGCGACCTGGCCTCGATCGACGAAGACGGGTACGTCACGATCACCGGGCGCAAGAAGGAGATCATCATCACCGCCGGTGGCAAGAACATCACCCCGGTCAACATCGAAGCGATGATCAAGCGACATCCGCTGGTCTCCCACAGTGTGGTGATCGGCGACCGCCGCCCATACCTGGTCGCCCTGATCACCCTCGACCAGGAGGCGCTGACCCAGTTCGCGGCCGAGCAGGGCTCGCTGGACGAGCCGGCCGCGATGGCCGACAACGAAGAAGTGCACGAGACGATCGAGCAGCACATCGAGGAGGTCAACACGCATTTCGCCCAGGTCGAGCAGATCAAGCGGTTCAAGGTCCTGCCGGCCGACCTGACCCAGGAAGGCGGCGAGCTCACCCCGACGATGAAGCTGAAGCGACCGGTGATCACTTCCAAGTACACCGACGAAATCGAGGAGCTCTACTCGAGCTGACGGCATCGGTCTCCGGCGGGAGGCCACCCGTCCCGGGAGGTGCCGCCGGAAAGGGACCGCTAGGAAGTGCCGGTCTGACGCAGCAGGGCCCCGGTGGTCTGCTCGAAAATCCGGCGCCACACCGAGTCCTCCGAGCTCTCCTGTTCCCTGATCTTGCGGACCACCCGGCGCAGCCGCTTGGCCGAGATCTCGATGCCGTGCTTGTCGGCGATCGCGGTGTAGTCGGCGTAGTCGCCGGCCAGCTTGTGGGTGACCGTCTCGAAGCCGTGGGTGGCAATATCCAGACGCCTCGAGTAGTCCATGATCGAGGTGCTGAACATCAACTCGTCGTCGAGTTCCGGTTCGAGCAGGAGGATGTCCACCCCCGGGAAGCGGTCCTCCCAGGAGGCCACCATCTTGTGCAGCCGCTGGTGGAGAAGAAGCCTGAATGACTGGTTGGCGATCGCCGGGACGCCCATCTCGGAAATCCGGCGGGCTCTGCCCCCGGAGACCGTGGACACTCCGGTGTGCCGGTCGTTGACGTATGGGACCATCGGGTTGACCACGACGATGAACTTGGCCCCGTGCTCAACCGCCACATCGACGTTGGTGGTCGAGTAGATCCCGCCGTCGATCAGGGTTCTCCCGTTGACCTCCACCGGTTCATAGACCAGCGGCAGGGCGGTCGAGCACTCGACCGCCTTCGATATCGGTACGCCCGACCAATCGGTGTCCCCGCGCTCCCCGAGCACAACCCGGTCGCCGCTGTCGAGGTCGGTTGCAGTCAGGTAGAGATCATGCTGAAGGGCGTCAAACGAGTCGGTGACGCCGCGGGTGGCCAGCACCTCCTTGACGTACTCACCGATCCCCTTGTTCGCGTAGAGGCCCTTCGGCAGGTGCTCGGCCAGGCCGTAGCCGATATCGATCGCCGAGACGTCCCCGATCCGTGGCAGAAGGCTCTTGACCATGCCGGCGATATGAAGCGGGAGGGTGACGGCCTTCTTCGCGTACTCGCCCACGTTCGGCCTCAGCATCACGTCCTGGCTGAGTCGCTCGATCGGTGCGTCCTCCTCGTCGGTCAGGACCCGCATCATCTCTTCCGGCGTCACTCCTGCGGCAAGCATGCTGCCGATGAATGAACCGGCGCTGGTGCCGACGTACATGTCGAAATCGTTGACCGTGGCGTTGACCGCAAGCAGGTCGATCGCCCTGAGAGCACCGATCTCGTAGACGCCGCCGGTGAATCCTCCTCCGCCCAGTACCAGCGCGGTTTTCGAGGTCTTGCGCCGAGTGCGTGCGGCGCGCCGCTTGGAGGATTCCTCGATGTTCACGACATTCCCCATGAACAGGGAATTATGTCAGCAAGTCCGGTCGCAGGGCGTGCCCCTTCCCCCTGTTGCGATGCCTGAGGGCGCTACCTTTGGGCTCTCCGTTGTTCTTAGACCGATGAGATTCCAGACCCAGACCTCCCGCGAGCAGTCCGGGCCGGCGATTGCCGGCGATGGACGCTCCCGTTGCCTGGCCCTTTTCAGGGTCCTGAGCAGGGCAATCCTGCCTGCCCTGCTGGCCATCGCCGCCGGCAGCCAGCCGGCCGGCGCGGCCGATCCGGGCTCCGGCCCACCGCTGCCCCTCCCCAATCCCGATCGCGCGGCCGTGATCCCGGCCGGGAGCCCGCCTTCCGGCGCTGCCTCGGCCGGCGAGGCCCAGGCCAGCGCCGCCGGGATCTGCCCGATGCTCAGGAGCCTCGCCCGGACCGGAAACCGCCGTCCCGGCCTGATGGTCAAGAACCTCGGAAATGGCAAGAGCGTCTGCGGGCTGAACGGGAAGGGAAATCGCTCGCTGGCCTCGAACACCAAGCTGTTCACCACGAGCACCGCTCTGGGACGGCTCGGCCCCGACCGCCGCTTCAGGACCCGGGTATTCGCAGACGGCGACCTCAGCCGGAAGGGAGTCCTCTCCGGCAGCCTTTACCTACGCGGTGGCGGCGACCCCACACTCGGTACCGACGCCTTTCTGAACGGCTACCTGGCCGGGGAAGGAGCCTCGATCTCGCGTCTTGCGGCGAAGGTGAAACGGGCCGGGATCAAACAGGTGACCGGCAGG
>JBGUDX010000077.1:0-6807 GCA_041821645.1 Acidobacteriota bacterium | reverse complement strand
TTCGTCCTGGTCGCCATATTCGACTCCTCGGGTAGGGGTGACTGCCTCGACTAGGTGCCGGCCGGCGAGAACTCGCCCCCTCTCTGCCAGAATCAAGGAATGCCCCTCCCCAGCGAAGAACAGGTAAGAGAGAAACTGACCGCCGTGATCGATCCCGAGTTGCGGCGAAACATCGTCGAGCTCGGCATGGTTCGATCGATCGAGATCAAGCCGGACGGCAAGGTGGAGGTCGTGGTCTCGCTGACCACCCCGGGCTGCCCGATCCGCTCCCATTTCCAGGACGCCGTAACGCAACAGGCCTCCCAGCTGGACGGGGTGACCGGGGTCGAGGTCGGCTTCGACGTGTTGTCCGACGAGGAGAAGGGCGACCTCCAGCAGACCCTCGGCCGCGGCAACCTTCCGGCCGGTGCGCTGGCCCAGGTCAGCAACGTGATCTGCGTGTCGTCGGGCAAGGGCGGGGTCGGCAAATCGACCATGACCGCCAACCTGGCCGCGGCCCTTCAGGCCAAAGGCCACAAGGCCGGCGCGCTCGACTGTGACGTCTACGGGTACTCGATCCCCCGCATGCTCGGCGTCAGCGGCAAGCCCGACGTCAACAGCGAGCGCAAGATCCTGCCACCGGAATCGGCCACCGGGGTCAAGACGATGTCGATCGGTTACTTCGTCGAACAGAATTCAGCCGTGGTCTGGCGGGGCCCGATGCTTCACAAGGCAATTCAGCAGTTCCTCGAGGACGTCGCCTGGGGCGAACTCGACTACCTGCTGCTCGACCTGCCGCCCGGCACCGGCGACGTCGCCATGACCCTGGCCCAGCTCCTGCCACAGGCCAAGGTCGCGATCGTGACCACGCCGCAGCCGGCCGCCCAGTCGGTCGCCCGGCGATCGGCCGAGATGGCGAACAAGGTCGATCTCGAAGTGATGGGGATCATCGAGAACATGTCCGGCTTCACCACGCCCGACGGCGAGACCTTCTCGATCTTCGGCGAGGGCGGCGGCAAGCTGCTGGCCGACGAGCTGTCTGTTCCGCTAATGGGATCGATTCCGCTGTCGGAGGAGCTGCGCGAACATGCCGACGACGGCACCCCGCTGGTGACCGAGCGGCCCGACTCGCCGGCCGGTGAGGCGATCCTCGAGGTCGCCGATCGCATCATCGCCTCGACCCCGCGCGAGCTGCCGATGGTTCAGGAGGCCCCGCCGACCACCCCCGAGCCGCCGAAAATGGGCGAAAACGCGCGTGAGCTGCCGATGGTCCAGTAGCGGCAGCGGTCACCGTGCCCGCGATCCGGAGCAGGATCACAGGCAACGACCGCAACCACACCGGTCCCATCCTGTTTGAGCTACACATGACTTTTCTCCGATCAGGCCAGTCTGAATTCGCCAGTCCGAAACGCCCTGTCCGAAAGCGCTTCGCGACGGCCCTGCTGGCAGTGCTGGCCGCGGTCGCGCTCGGGGTAACCGCGTCGAGCGCCCAGGCCGTGCCGAAAGCGCCCAACGGGTTCCTCGGGATCGTCCCGCAGGAGGGGATCACCCGGAAAGACACCGCCCGGATGGAAAAGGGCAAGGTCAAGAACCTGCGCGTCTCGATCGCCTGGGACTCGGTCCAGTCCACCTCGCCGAGTACTTTCAGCTGGGCCGGTTTCGACGGAATCGTCGAGGCGGCGGCCCGGGAGGGCGTCCGGGTCATGCCGACTCTCTACGCGACCCCGACCTGGATGAGCAATCGCTCGACCAACCTTCCGGTTAAGAACAAGAGCCAGCTGGACAATTGGCGCGGCTTCGTCGCCGCCGCGGCCAACCGCTACGGGCGAAACGGCGAATTCTGGAAAGAGCCGGCCCAGGTCGACTCAAACGTTCCCCGCCTGGCGATCACCCGGTGGCAGCTCTGGAACGAACCCAACTTCCACTACTTCGCGACCAAGGTCAACCCGAATGAGTACGCACGGCTGGTCAATGCCGGTTCGGCCGCGATCAGGAAGAAGGACCCCAAGGCCGAGATCGTACTCGGCGGCCTGTTCGGCAAGCCCAAAGGCCCGCCGTCGAAGGCCCGCGACGCGACCACCTACCTGAAGCAGTTCGCCGCAAAGGTCAAGAAGAACAGCTTCGACTCGATCGCGATCCACCCTTACGCGGCCAACACGGGGAAGCTCAAGCAGATCATGAAGGGCTTCCGCAAGGCCGCGGTCCAGAGCGGCCTCAAGAAGAAGAAGATCTACGTGACCGAAATCGGCTGGGGATCGGGCAAGAAGACCAACGCTTTCCTCACCGGCAGCCAGAGTGCTCAGGCCAAACAACTCGATTCGGCCTTCAGCTACCTGGTCAAGGAGCGCAACAAGCTCAACCTGAAGGGGGTCTACTGGTACGCCTGGAAGGACACCGACCCCAAGGGCGAGAACTGCAGCTTCTGCTACACGATCGGCCTGTTCAAGTGGAACCGGACCAAGCTCAAGGCGAAGCCGGCCTGGAAGCAGTTCGTCAAGTACACCCGCGGCCGGCCCTAGCCGACCGCATAGTCAATTCTGGAAGTACTGGGCGTTCTTCTCGGTGAAGCTCGCCCACTCTTCCGGCAGCTGATCCTCGGCAAAGCAGGCGTCTACCGGGCAGGCTTCCACGCAAGCGTCGCAGTCGATGCACTCATCGGGATCGATGTAGAGCATCTCGACCTTCTCGTAGTCCGGCTCGTCGGGAGTGGGGTGGATGCAGTCCACCGGGCAGACCTCGACACACGAATTGTCCTTGGTGCCGATACAGGGCTCGGCGATGACGTAGCTCATTGAGAAAAATGCTCCTGAGTTGCGGGTTACGCAGGCCGCAGCGGTAGCCGGAACCTGCGAGCGCCATATTAGAGGTTGAACCCGGCCCGGTGCTTGCGGTCGGGGTCGCGATCTGCCGGCCGGTCCTGACCCGCTTCCGGCTCGGGGCCACCGATTCGGGCGCGGCCAAATCGACCAATAGACTGGCGATCATGCCGATCCCGCCCCGAGACCGCAGTTGAGCCGCCCGGTCCATAGCCGCGGGTCCGGGCGATGATCCTGCTGACCGGCGCGACCGGCTCGATCGGATCGCGGCTGCTGCCGCGACTGCTGGCCTCCGGAGAGGAGGTGCGCTGCCTGGTGCGCCAGCCCCGCAAGCTGGGCGACCGAAGGGTCGAGGTCCAGATCACGATGGGCGATCTGCGGGAACTGTCCGATCCGTATCTGCTGCGGCAGGCGATGCGGGGAGTGGACACGGTGATCCATCTGGCCGCCTCGATCCGGGACCAGCCCCCCTACCGGGTCGAGGAGCTGAACGGCCTGGCCACGATCCGGCTGCTGGAAGCGGCGGAGAGGGCCGGGGCGCGGCGGTTCATCTTCTTCAGCGCACTGAATACTTCGGCCGTCCAGCGAACCCGGTTCTTCCGGGCGAAATGGATAGCCGAGCAGGCCGTGCTCGCGTCGAGCCTGAATACGACGATCTTTCGCCCCTCGATCGTCTTCGATCACTCCGATCCCTGGATAACTCTGGTCCGGCGGCTCTCGTTCCTGCCGGCGATACCGGTTTCCGGCAAAGGTGACTCCCGCTACCAGCCGATCTGGGCAGACGACGTCTCCCGGGCAGTCGAAGCCTCGCTGGCCGAAGACGGCTCCGGAAAAGCGGGCCGGAAGTCGGGGTCCGACAACGGACCGGCCCGGGCCGAGTACGACCTGGCCGGGCCCGAGACGCTGACCTACGCCGAGATGACCGAAATGGTCGGTCGCCTGGCCGGCCGCCCGAGGCCGGTCGTCCACGTGCCCCTGCCGCTGGTCCACCTCGGCCTGACCACCCTGCACAGGATTTTCAAAGAGGCCGTTTTCGCCACCTGGCAGGAGGCCGAGCTGATGGGCGTCTCGATGGTCTCCTCGTCCGGGACCACCGACGTCGAGAAGCTCGGTGTCTCGCCGCGGCCGATGGCGTCCGTGCTCGCCGAAACGCCGGTCGCCTGACCCGGTACCCGGCCGCGAGCCGACGCCGCAACCGCCTCGGCAGCGATGTTCGGGGACCCGGCCGTCCGACCCGGGACACGGCCCCCGGACCGCAACCCGGGGTGCCGGGCCCGGTTGGAACGATCATGGTCCCGGGCCCTCCGACGTTCGTACGCGCGCTCACCCGCACCTTCACGCCGTCCCGCACTCTTGCGCTGATCGCAACCTTCGTGGCGGCGGTGACCCTGCTCTGGGTGGTGAGCCCACCGGCGGGAGCCGCAGTGCTCGGACCGCACAAGGGCAAGGTGTTCACCGGGGTGAGCGACACCGGCGACCTCGGCGAGTTCCTCGACTTCGCCGAGACGACCGGCAAGCACCCGGCCGTGCTGCAGACCTTCCACCCCTGGGGAAACGGGCTCGATCTCGCCTACAAGCGCTGGCGAAACGCAGAGGTCCGGCCGATGCTCCATATGTCCACCGCCGATGACGAGACCCGGGAAGAGCTGATCACTCCGAAGGAGATCGCCCGTGGGTCGGGGGACCAGTACCTGCTCGAGATCAACTCCTTTTTCGCGACGAACGAACTGCGGGCCTACATCCGGCCGCTGGGCGAACCGAACCGCTGCCGGAATCCTTACGCCGGAGTCGACTGCTCGGGCACCGTGCGGGGCGGCCACTACGCCTTCAAGTGGTACCGCTCGGCCTTCCGCCGGATCGCGATCATCGTCCGCGGCGGGGCCAAGCGCGGCACGATCAACGCCCGCCTGGACAAGATCGGGCTACCCAAGGTCTGGAAGCGCAGCAAGAAGGAAGTGCTGCCGCGCAAACTGCCGAAGGCGCCGGTGGCGATGGTCTGGAGCCCGCTGCCGGCCGGGTCGCCCCGGGTCAAGGGCAACTGGCCCGGCAACTACTGGCCGGGGAAGAACTTCGTCGACTGGGCCGGCGCCGACTTCTACTCGAACTACCCTCACTGGAAGGACCTGAACAAGTTCTTCAGGGCGAAGAAGTGGAAGAAGAAACCGTTCGCGCTGACCGAGTGGGGTGTGGCCGGAGCCGACACGGTCAAGTTCCCCCGGCAGATCTTCAGCTGGATGGAAAAGCGATCCCGGGTCCGGATGTACAACTACTACCGGGGCTTCGGCACGATCGACAACCCGTACGACCCGGACCTCTACCCGGACGCGACCAGAGTTCTTCGCAACAAGCTGAAGAACCCCCGCTACGTGCCGTACGCATACGGCCACGCCCGCAAGCCCGAGTCTTCAAACGGCGGCTAGCGAACTTTCAGCCGGGCCGAGCCGGATAGGTTGCCGGCGCCTTTGGCGCGGGCCTTGATCCGCAATTTGAGGCTCTGACCGCCGCGAATCCCCGACCGGGGCCGGACCCGCAAGTGGAAAGTCGCCCGTTTTCCGGAACCGAGCTTCCGCGCTTTCGTGCAGCCGACACCCCTGACCTTGCGCTTGGGTGCCTTGAGGCAGATCCTCAGGCTCTTCGCGGTGGCCCCGCCGCCGTTTCTGACCTTGACCCTGAGCCGGGCACTCCGGCCGGGCCGGAGTTTCAAGCTCCTCGGGGAGATCTTCAGTCCGGTCAGCCTCGCCTTAGCGGCCGGACGGATGAACCGCACCGCCCGTCCTGCGTCAACGCGACCGCCGGTGACCGTCTTGCCCTTCAGCGACTCGGTTGGCACGACGCTCTTCATGATGATCTTTTTCAGCTTCTCCGGTCCGGCCTTGGGCGCCACCGACTTGACCAAATCGGCGACGCCGGCGACATGGGGAGCTGCCATCGAGGTTCCGGAGATCGCGTTGTAGACCCCGCCGGGTGGCATCTCAGCGATGCACTCGACCCTCATCTGCCCGATCTCAACGGATGGCAGTGGGGTCGGTGTTCCGTTGGCGACGAACGCGACCGAGATCTCGACCTTCGAGGCCCCGTCGGCCCCCACCAATCTGTTTCCCAGCGCAAAGCCCTTGTAGCGGTCCGCGTCCCGCAACTGCTGGAGAGTGTTCGCGTCCATGAGCACAGCACCCATCGGCTGACCCCCCTCTACGCGCCACTCGACACCGAAAAACTGATTCCCGTCCAAGTCCATGTCAATCGTATGTCCGAGCGCACCCAGGTCAAGGCGGCAGAAACGCTGCCCGCTGAGGTCTACCGGGTCCATCAGCGTCGCCGTCGCCTCAGCTACCGGAGCAGGAGTTGTGCCGTCGCGACCGTCGAAGGTAAGCCGGGGATTCCCATCTGCCTCAGTCAACTTCCAGGGGTAAGGCTGCTGGTCGAAGTCCCCGATCCCCTTCTCGAAATCAACATCGAGCGGGTAGGAGACGTTGGGAACCGTGCTCTCGATGTCGACGCCGGGCGCCCCGACATCTACTTTCGTGACGCCGTAGTTCGAAAAATCGGCCAATCCCGCCCGTGAATTGATGGCGGCCACGCACAGGACGTTCGGCAGGTTGAAGTTGCAGGGGTAGGCCGGAACCTGCTCGTTGTTCATGCCCTCGTTGCCTGCGGCGGCTACAAAGAGCGTGTCCGGACTGGCCGCGATCGCATCCCTCTGAACGTGCGTCCGTTCCGGTCCCCCGAGGCTGACGTTCGCTATCGGGATGCCCTTTTTCCCGACATGGGCATAGCCAGCGGCTATGTCGGCTGAAGTACCACTACCGTCCCAGCCCAGTACACGGATTGCCACCAGTCCCGTCTTCCAGTTGACCCCGGTCACCCCGAGACCGTTGTTGCCGACCGCACCGATTGTGCCGGCGACGTGGGAGCCGTGCTCATCCTGGTCGGTCCAGGCGTCGGGGTCAACTTTCTGGTCGAACGGATCGCCAAGGTCGGGGGTGGCGACGAAGTTCCGGCTCAGCTTGCGGTT
>JBGUDX010000076.1:0-6817 GCA_041821645.1 Acidobacteriota bacterium | reverse complement strand
GGGAACTCCGGGCACCCCGAGGCCACCCCCGGAATTCGCGGCGATGGCGGGCACTGAGCCGGCCAGGAAAGTCATCAGGGCAATGGCGAAAAATCGTTTTGAGTTGCGGGGGTTCAAGTGCTCTTTCGTTGGTGCCTGCGGAGTTAGCTGGCGGGCTCGCGCTGAAAGAGTCGCGCTACGGAGCAGTTGCTGCCTCCGATTCGCCCCTTGGGGAAATATTTCCCCGTTGGTTCCTCCGCCCCGTCCGGAATCCCGGATCGGGTTCGGCGTATCGACTGCGGCAGTATAGGGGGTTCCGGAGGACGAGTCCATTATCGGCGGATCCTGGTTTGCGTCGTGAAGGCGCTGAACCGGCCGGTTCCCTATCATGCGCAGGCCGCGTCCGCAGCGACTGGCTGCCCGCGCCCGTTTCCCATGAAAACTTTCGTAGCCACCCCGACCAATCGCCAGAGGGACTGGTACGTCGTCGACGCCGAGGGGCAGACCCTGGGGCGGATGGCGACCCAGCTCGCCGACGCGCTGCGCGGCAAGCGCAAACCGGACTACACCCCGCACATCGACACCGGTGATTTCGTCGTCGTGATCAACGCCGACAAGATCCGGGTGACCGGCGACAAGATGAACTCGAAGATCTACTGGCGCCACAGCGGCTACCCCGGCGGCATCCGTTCGCGGACCCTGGGAGAGATGCTCGAGCGCCGGCCCGAGGAAGTGACCCGCAGAGCGGTCAAGGGAATGATGCCCCGGAACAAGCTTTCGCGCCGGCAGCTGCTCAAGCTGAAGGTGTACGCCGGCCCCGAGCATCCCCACCAAGCCCAAGAGCCCCAGCCGATGGAGATAAAGAAGTGAGCGACGAAGAACTCGACCAGAACGCCGACGCAGAGCCGACCGAGCCCGAAGCGAACGAAGCCGGTCAGGGCGGAGCCCCCGAGGAGGCACCCGAAGAAGCGCCCGCCGAGGACGCGGTCGTGGAGGAGGTCGAGATCGAGGTGCCGGCCGGAGAGACCGTGGAAGTAGAGGTCACCGCCGACGAGGACGCCGACGTCGAAGTCGAGATTTCCGAGACCGAAAAGCCGGCGACCGGCGATTCGGGCCTGCCGCCGGGGGCCGATCTGGAACCTATCTCGGTCGAGCCCGAGGCCGAGCTCAGCACTGAACAGAAGGCCCGTCTCGAAGCGGAGGAGGAGGAACGGGCCGAGCAGGAAGCCGCCGATTCCGGCGACGAAGAAGAAGAGGCCCCCGCTGCGGCGCCGGCTCCGGCCAAGATTGCGAAGGATGCCCGTTTCATTGCCACCGGCAAACGAAAGAGGTCGGTCGCCCGGGTGATCGTGCTCGCCGGCAAAGGCAGGATCACGATCAACGATCGCGAGATCGACGAGTACTTCCCGCGACCGCGACACCGGACAGTCGTCAACTCGCCGCTGGTCGCAACCGGCTACGAATCGAACATCGATCTGCGGGTGAGGGTCCACGGCGGTGGTATCAGCGGCCAGGCCGGCGCGGTCAGGCACGGCATAGCCAGGGCCCTGACCGAGGTCGATCCCGAGTTGCGCGCCGAGCTCAAACGCCGCGGGTTCCTGACCCGCGATGCCCGGGCCAAGGAACGGCGCAAGGCCGGTCTGAAGAAGGCCCGCAAGCGGCCACAGTTCTCCAAGCGCTAGAGCCCTGACCATCCCGGACCGCAGACTGTTTGGCACGGACGGGGTCCGCGGCCGGGTCGGTGAGTTGCTCGATGCAGAACTGGCCCTCGCCGTCGGTCGCGCCGGCACGGCAGCCCTGGGGGTCGAGCGGCCCCGGGTACTGATCGTGCGCGACACCCGTGAATCGGGCCCGATGCTGGAGGCCGCCCTGGCCGCCGGGATCGCCGAAGCCGGAGGAGACGTTCACCTGGCCGGGGTGCTGCCGACGCCGGCGGCCGCCCTGCTTTCGAGGCAGTACGGGTTCGACCTCGCCGCCGTGGTCTCGGCCTCTCACAACCCGTACCAGGACAACGGCATAAAGCTGTTCGCCGGCGGCAGCGGAAAGCTGGACGACACCACCGAGGCCGGAATCGAGCGGCTGATCCACGAGCCGCCGTCGCCGGCCGAGCGGCCGGGCCGCATCGCTGAACTGCGCTCGGCCGAGCAGGACTACCTCAGGGCTCTCGAGTCGGCATTCCGGCTGGACCTCTCCGGGCGGAAGATCGCGCTCGACTGCGCCAACGGGGCGACATACCGCGTGGCCGGGGAAATCTTCACCAGACTCGGAGCCGAGGTCGAGCTGCTCGCCGACGAGCCCGACGGTCGCAACATCAATCGTGACTGTGGCTCGACATCGACCGATCTTCTGACCGACCACATGGCCGGGTCACAGGCGACGATCGGTTTCGCCTTCGACGGCGACGGTGACCGGGTGCTCGCGGTCGATGGTTCCGGCCGGCTCTACGACGGCGACGAGATGATCGCGGTGATCGCGACCGAGCGCCATGCGGCCGGCCGGCTGGAAGGCGGGGCGGTGGTTACCGTGATGAGCAACTACGGGTTCCATCTGGCGATGGACGAGGCCGGGGTCGAGGTAGAGGTGACCAAGGTCGGGGACCGCTACGTGCTCGAGGCCTTGCGCGAGAAGAGGTGGCAGCTGGGCGGAGAGCAGTCGGGGCACATCATCTCGACCGAGTACGCGCCTACCGGCGACGGGATCGCGGCCGCGCTGATGCTGCTGGCTTCTCTCGGCGGGCGCGAGCTGGCCGACGCGACGGTGATGGAAAAGCTCCCCCAGACCCTGGTCAACGTGACCGTCGCCGATCGCGACGCGATCGAGGGTGCCACCGCGGTGCAGGACGCGGTCCGGCAGGCCGCCGCCGACCTGGAGGGGCGGGGCAGGGTTCTGTTGCGTCCGTCCGGCACCGAACCGCTGGTGCGGGTCATGGTCGAGGCGCCGACCGCCGAGGAGGCCGAGCGGGTCTGCGCCGGGCTGGCCGACCTCGTCCGGTCCGAACTCGGCTGACCGCGTAGCCTTACAGCCAGCTCATGTGCGGAATCATCGGATACGTCGGCGGTCGCCCCTGCGAGGAAATCCTCGTAGCCGGCCTCGAGAAGCTCGAGTACCGCGGATACGACTCGGCCGGGGTTGCGATGCTGATCCCGGGCGGGGTGGAAAAGGTGAGAGCGGTGGGCAACCTGGCCAAGCTCCGCACGGCGCTTGAGGAAACCGAGCTCTCCGGGCTTGCCGAGACACCCGATGAAAACGGAACGTTCACCGGCTTGGCTCACACCAGGTGGGCGACCCACGGACGGGTGACCGAGGCCAACGCCCACCCACACTCGAACGATTCCGAAGAGGTTCAGATCGCGCTCAACGGGATCATCGAAAACCATGCCGACCTGCGGGAGGAACTGGAGGGCAGCGGCTGCCGGTTCAGCTCGGAGACCGACGCCGAAGTCCTCGCCCACCTGATCGCCCGCGAATTCGACGGCGATCTGACCGCCGCCGTCCGGGCCGCATTCCACCGGATGAGGGGTCATTTCTCGTTCGCGGCGATGCACTCGGGTATCCCCGGGGTCCTGGTCGGCGCCCGCAAGGAAATCCCGCTGGTCGTCGGAGTGGGGGAGTCGGAGAACTTCGTCGCCTCGGCGATCCCGGCCTTTATGGCCGAGACCCGGCAGATCGTGAGCATCGAAAACGATGAGATCGTGACCGTTACGGCCGACTCGGTGACGATTGAGACGGCGGACGGCCGACCGGTCTCGCGGGAGCCGGAAGAGGTCACCTGGGATGAGGAGGCTGCCGAAAAGGGCGGCTACGACACCTTCATGATGAAGGAGATCCACGAGCAGCCCGAAGCCATCGCCGAGACGATCCTCGACCGCCTGCCGCACGCCGACGGGGTCGATCTCTCCGATGTCGATCTGTCCGACCGGTTCCTGGCCGGGGTGAAGCGGATCATCATCGTCGCCTGCGGGACCTCGTACCACGCCGGTCTCGTCGGTCGCTACGCGATCGAACGCTGGGCGCGTGTGCCGGTCGAGATGGACATCGCCTCCGAATACCGCTACCGCGACCCGGTGATCGGGCCCGGTGACCTGGTGGTCGGGATAACCCAGTCGGGCGAGACCGCCGACACCCTGGCCGCGATGCGTCTGGCCAGGGACGCCGGCGCCACCGTCCTGGCGGTGACCAACATCATGGGAAGCCAGGCCACCAGGGACAGCGACGCAGTGCTCTATACGCGGGCCGGACTCGAGATCGGGGTCGCCGCCACCAAGACGTTCGTCGCCCAGGTCGCGGCCATGTACCTGCTGGCCCTGAGGCTGGCCGAGCTTCGCCAGACCCTGCCCCGGGAAGAAATCACCGACCTGGTGACCGAACTGAGGCAGATCCCGGACAAGATGGAGCAGACGATCGACGCCGAGTCGAAGAAGGTGCTTGCGGTGGCCAAGCGGCACAAAGACCAGAAGTTCTTTCTTTATCTGGGTCGCCACATCGGTCTGCCGATCTGTCTCGAGGGCGCGCTCAAACTGAAAGAGGTCTCCTACATACCGACCGACGCATATGCCGCCGGCGAGATGAAGCATGGCCCGATCGCCCTGCTGGACGAATCCACGCCGGTGGTCTGCGTGGCCACCGACAGTCCGATCCTCGACAAGGTCCTCTCCAACATCGAGGAGGTCCGGGCCCGGGGTGCCGACACGATCGCGGTCGCGACCGAGGGCGACAGCAGGGTCCAGAAAGTGGCGGAGGAGACGATCCTGGTCCCGAGGACCGATTGGGTCCTGCAGCCGCTGCTGGCGATCCTGCCGCTGCAGTTGCTGGCCTATCACGTGGCCCGCCTGAACGGCCTGAACGTGGACCAGCCACGAAATCTCGCCAAGACGGTCACGGTCGAGTAGAGGCTCGCGACGTCGCTCCGGCCGGCTGTCCGGCCGCTCGCCCGTGCCCGCGACTGATTCGGAATCCCGTCAGCACAGGCGCTAGGATGCCGCCACATGTCCGAACGGAAGAGTCGTCCCAGCGTCCCGTCCCTGATTGCCGCTCTGCTCGCCGTACTCACCGCGTCGGTTGCGATTTCTTCGTGTGGTGGTGATGACGGCAACGCTGCCGTCTCGGAATTCGCCTCCTGGATGCCGCCCGATTCCTCGGTCTACATCGAGGGGACGATCCGGCCCGAGGGTGAGATGGCCGACAACGTCGATCAGATCTCGACCAAACTGACCGGTCGGTCGCTGGACGAGTCGATCGACAAGCTGATCAGGGAATCCAACGAATCTGGCATCGATTTCAAAACGGACGTGGAGCCGTGGCTCGGCGATTCGGCGGGGCTTGCGGTGGCCGCGGACCTGGCTGGCTACACCGGTCCCGACGCATTCGCGCAGGTGCCCGGCACCAGTTCCTTGACCGCCACCGGGGACGGACTGAAGTCGGATTCCAGCGAGGTCAGCCTCGTTGTCCCGACGAGCGATCAGCAGGCGACCCTGGACTTCATCAGCAAGGTGGCCAACCGGAACGACAAGGCCGAAGAAGGGGAATACCAGGGAACCGCCTATACGGTCAGCGGTGACCGCGAAGCGGTCTACGGGGTCAGAGAGGAACTCCTGCTGGTCGCCGGCTCGGTGGCCGGATTCGAGGACATGATCGACGCCCACGATGGCGAGTCGCTGGCGCAGGTCGAAGCCTTTTCCGATCTGGCCGACCGGGCCGCCGACGGCAGCTTGGCCAATCTGTTCGTGAACGGCTCCTCAATCGCCGATTCGGCGTCCGGCGGGCAGGGCGATACCGATTCGAACGACGATTCCGGAAGCGACGGTGGCTCCGGCGCCGATCTCGTCTACTCGGCCCTGGGTATCGATCCCGACAATGCCGGCGCCCTGATCAGCCTGGTGCCGAAAGAGAACGAGATCTCGCTGGTCGGCGCGTCCAACGCGACCGAGGAGTACGCCAACGGTGATCCCGGCCCGCTGCTCGAGACCTTCCCGGCCAACACGGTCTTCACCACCGGTTCGGCAGGGGTCGGGGACAACCTGACCAGGTTGGTCGAGACGGTGAATGAGCAGGGCATCGAGGGAACCCTGGAACCGGGTGAGCTGCAGAAAGCGATCGACGATCTCTCTTCCAGCGGTGTCGATCTGAGCGCCCTGATCGGGTCACTCGACACGGCCGGCCTGTTCGTGAGCGGAAACTCGGTGGACACTCTCGGCGGTGCGCTGGTGGTCACCTCGTCCGACCTGAAGCCGCTCGAGGATTCGCTCGCCCTGATCTCGAGCCTGATCGGCCAGTCCCGCGACGCCACGGTTCGCCCGCTGACCGGCGGTGTGACCGGCTTCAGGGTCAAGACCCCGGAGCTGCCGGGACGCCCGGTCTACCTGGCGGTCAAGGACGACCGACTGGTGATCGCGATCGGTGACGCCGCCGCCCGTCAGGCCCTTGGCGAAGGTGGTCCGACCCTTGCCGATTCGAAGGCCTACCAGGCGGCCGTCGACTCGCTTTCCGGGGGCGAGATCGACCTCTACGCCGACCCCCCGGCGATCGGGAAACTGATCAGGGGGGCGGCAGATGACCGGGATGCGAAAAAGGTCGCCGACGCGATGGACAAGTTCGAATACATTGCCGGCGGTGGCGGGGACGGAGAAAACAGCTTCGAATTCAACCTCGGTCTCGGGGAGTGAGGCGTGGCGACCTCTGGGGTGGGGATTGATCTGATCGAGATCGCCCGGATCGAGCGGGCGCTCGAGCGACACCCGCGCCTGGCCGGCCGGCTGTTCACCGATGCCGAGATCGAATACTCGGCCGCGAGGGGCCGGCCCGGCAGGCATCTCGCGGCCCGCTTTGCAGCGAAAGAGGC
>JBGUDX010000075.1:0-6869 GCA_041821645.1 Acidobacteriota bacterium | reverse complement strand
GTGAGTCGTTCGAGGACCAGGCGACCGCCGACTACATGAACCGGCACTTCGTCCCGGTCAAGGTCGACCGTGAAGAGCGCCCCGACATCGACGCGATCTACATGGAAGCGGTCCAGTCGATCACCGGCCAGGGCGGCTGGCCGCTGACCGTGTTCCTGGACCCGGAAGGGGTCCCATTCCACGGCGGCACCTACTTCCCGCCTGACGACAACCGGGGCATGCCGAGCTTCATGACGGTCATGGAGGCGGTCGTCAAAGCGTTCGACGAGCGCCGGGACGAGATTCGAAGCCAGTCCAGTGAGGTCAGGAAGCGCCTGGGCGCGGTCTCGCTGATCTCGGCCCGCGAAGGAGACCTGGACCCCGATCTGCTCGACGACCGCACGGCGACCCTGGACGAACTCGTTGATTCCGAGAACGGCGGGTTCGGGTCGGCGCCGAAGTTCCCTCCCGCCTCGATCCTCGACTTCCTTCTGGCGCGCGGCCGGACGGATCCGGCCGAGTTGACCCTTGACCGGATGGCGGCGGGCGGGATATTCGACCAGATCGGGGGCGGCTTCAGCCGGTACTCAGTCGATTCTGCCTGGCAGGTTCCGCACTTCGAAAAGATGCTCTACGACAACGCGCTGCTTGCGCGGACCTACCTGCACGCCTGGCAGGAGACCGGCCACGAACGGCACCGCCGGGTAGCCGAGCGGACCCTCGACTGGGCGATGACCGAGATGAACGACGCCGCGGGCGGCTTCTACGCATCACTCGACGCCGACTCGGGCGGTGGTGAGGGCCTGTTCTACACCTGGACCGCCGACGAACTCGAGAGCGCGCTCGGAGATCGCACCGATCTGGCGATGGCGACCTACGGAGCCACGGCGTCCGGCAATTTTGAGGGGAGGAACGTACTCCGCCTTCCGGCCGGCTCTCCGCCGGATGTGGTTGATCCCGAGGTCGAGGCGATCCGGGCGGAGCTTCTCAGGGTGAGGTCCGAGCGGGTCAGGCCCGACCTCGACGACAAGGTGCTCTGCTCCTGGAACGCTCTGATGATCTCGGCCCTGGCCGAAGCCGGCGCGGCGCTCAACCGGAGTGACTACGTAGGGGCGGCCCGGGAATGTGCCGACTTCATCTGGTCGGAGATGCGCGACTCGCAGGGCTCCCTGCTCCGGACCTGGCGGCATGGCGATGCTCGTCTGAACGCGTATCTCGAAGATCACGCCCTGCTGCTGGAGGCACTGCTCGACCTCTACCAGGCAACATTCAGCGAAGCGGTCTTCAGGCGGGCGCAGGGCCTGGCCGAATCGATGATCGAACGGTTCGCCGACCGGGACCGCGGCGGGTTCTTCTCCACCTCCCACGACCACGAGAACCTGATCGCCAGGCGCAAGGACGTCGGCGACCATCCGATTCCGTCGGGCAGTTCGTCGGCCGCACGCGGGCTGTTGCGACTGGGGAACCTGACCGGGGAGTCGATGTACACCCGCCAGGCCGAAGGAGTGCTGAAGCTGCTCGCGCCGGCCACGGCACGTCAGCCGGATGCCTTCGGCCACCTGCTTCAAGCCCTGGATCTCTACTTTTCACCATCGCGGGAGCTGGCCATCGTCACCGCCGGGCCGGAGGTGGATCCGGCGGCGATGGCACCGTTCATGAATGTGATCCACTCTGGCTACCGACCCCGCCTGGTCATCGCCGCCGGCCCTGACGGCACCGTCACGCCACCGCTCATGCTCGATCGACGGGCAATCGACGGGAAGGCGACCGCCTATCTCTGCGAAGGTTTTTCCTGCCGCGCCCCGCTCACCGACCCACACCGATTGAAAGAGGAGTTGGATGCCGACCACGACTGAATTGACCGCAGGATACTTTGCCGCGGTAGGACGCCGGGATCTCGAGGACATGATCGGCCGGTGGAAGCCGGGGGGACGGAGCCGGATAGTCGGGGTTGCGGAGCTGACCGCGCCGGACGGAAACAGGGAGTGGTTCGGGGCGCTGTTTCGCGCCTTCCCCGACTTCGAGATGAAGGTCGAATCGATCATCGCCGAGGACAACCGGGCCTCGGTCCATTGGTCGGCCACCGGAACCTTCTCCGGGACCGGCAAGTTCGAGGGGCTGAAGCCGAACGGGGCCAGGGTCGAAATCGAGGGAATCGACCACCTGACCATCGAAGACGGGCAGATTCAGCAGCTGACCGCGGTTTTGAACGCCGCTGACCTGGCCCGCCAGCTCGGGGCGATGCCGCCCACCGGATCGGTCGCGGAAAAGGCGATGCTGGGAGCCTTCAACGCGAAAACCTCGGCCGTGAACAGGATCCGCGACCTCCGCTGACCGGCGGCCTCCGCCCCGGCGGCTCAGAGAACCGGAAGGAAGCGCTCGATCTCGAACGGAGTCACCTGGATCCGGTACGAGTCCCACTCCTGCCGCTTCAGGTCGATGAACCGGCGGAACGTGTGCTCACCGAGAGTGCGCAGCACGAGTTCGGAATCGGCGGCCAGTTCAAGCGCCTCACCCAGAGTGGCCGGCAGTCGGTCAATCCCGCGCCGGGCCATCTCGTCGGGGTCGAGGTGGTAGAGGTTCTCCTCCATCGGCTCGGGCAGTTCGTAGCCCTTCTCGATCCCTTCGAGCCCCGCCTGCAGCATTCCCGCCATGCACAGATACGGATTGCAGGACGGATCCGGGCAACGCAGTTCGACCCGGGTATCGGCCCCGCCTGAAGCCTGCTGCTGAGGCACCCGGATCAGCGACGAGCGGTTGCGTCGCGACCAGGACGGATACACCGGAGCTTCGTAGCCGGGTACGAGGCGCTTGTAGGAATTCACCCACTGCGCGTACAGCGGCGAGATCTCCCGGGCGTGGCGCAGCTGTCCGGCGATGAATGAGTTGGCCGTCGCCGAAAGCCCGTCCGGCCGGTCGGGGTCGTGGAAGGCGTCGGCGCCGTCGCGGGTCAACGTCTGGTGGAGATGCATCCCGGACCCGTTGGCCTCTCCGAGCGGCTTCGGCATGAAGGTCGCGTGCCAGCCCTCCTGCACCGCGTACTCCTTGACCACGATTTTCGAGGTCATGATGTTGTCGGCTGTATTCATCGCCCCGCTCGACTTGATGTCGAGTTCGTGCTGCGAAGGTCCGGCCTCATGGTGCGAGGACGCCACATGGACGCCCATCTGCTCGAGAGCGAGGACCGTCTCCCGGCGGACCTCGGAGCCGGCGTCAAGCGTGGTCAGGTCGAAGTATCCGCCCTCGTCGAGGACCTGCGGCAGGCCGTCGGCAGGCCTCGAAGAGGCGAAGTAGTAGAACTCGATTTCGGGGCTGACCAGGTACCCGTCGAAACCCAGTCCGGCGGCCCGGTTCAGGGCGCTCTCGAGGATCCACCGGGGGTCACCCTCGTAAGCCCGTCCGCCTGACACCTCGATCGAGCAGTACATGCGGGCGACTGCGTTCACCCCTTCCGGACGCCAAGGAATCAGCGAGAAGGTTTCGGGGACCGGGCGGGCGAACATATCTGACTCCTCGACCGGATTGAAGCCGGTCATCGAGGCTCCGTCGAAACCGATCCCACGCTCGAAGGCCCCTTCGAGCTCGCTCGAGTTGATCGAAAAGCTCTTCAGGTGGCCGAGCACGTCGGTGAACCAGAGGTGGATGAAGCGCACGCCGTGACGCTCGACCAGATCGAGAACATCGCTCGGGGTCTTGATTTGCTCTGCCATCTGGCTCCTTGAAGGCCGGGTATTCGATCGGTTCGGTGACGCCGTGAGCGAAACGATACGGGACGGGGCTTGCATGACGCCGGGATAAGGGGTATAACTTACTTGCGGTAAGTAACTAGCTAAAAGTAAAGTAATGGCCTCCTAAACGGCTGGTAAAGGCCTATGGAGGGCGAATACAGACCGAATGGGAAGCGTGAGCATCGTGACCGTAAAAACTGAAGTCAGCCGGTTTCACATCCACGACGAATTGACCGCACCCGATGAGAGCGCTCCGATCCTGAAGAGCATCCAGGTCGGAGGGCGCTCGGTGAACAAACTGGTCGGAGTGCTGGCCGGTTCCCCGGCGGTGCTCAGGGCCTACACACGGATGCGGGCCGAGCTCCAGCAGGGCGAGTTGCCGCAGGCGACCCGTCACCGGATCGCGCTGGCCGTCGCCGAGCATCGCGGTGACACCTACAGCGTCGTCCAGTACGCCAAGACCGCGCGAAACGCCGGACTGGGTCTGGACGAGGTGTCAAGGGCCCGGGGCTTCAGCTCGTCTGACCCGCGCGAGGCCGCCCTGCTCACTTACCTGAAGGCCGCCCTCGAAGCAGAGGGGGACCCGCCGATCTATCTCCACGAGGAAGCGCGTGAAGCCGGTTGGGACGACGAGCAGATTCTCGAAGCCCTGGCCCACGTCGCCCTCGGGGAGTTCCAAAGCGTGATGGCCGCCGCGGCGGCCCTCCCGAAGGATCAGGCTACGCCGAGGGTTCTGCCCGAAGCCGCCTGATCCACCTCTCCCCTGCAGCAAAGGGCGGCCATCAGGCCGCCCTTTCTGTTGCAGCAGTCTCGACCCATGCGGGCTTCCGCATGGGTCGGCTTCAGTTCCCCGCGCCGCCCGAGACGTTGCCGGTCAGCTTTGCCCGGTACAGCATCTGAGCTCCGCCGAAACTGCATCCGTATCGCCGCTTGCTGCCCTTCTTGGTCTGAGGGCTCGACGTATTGCGGTTGATCGCCTGATCGCAGGTCGAAGGCTTGCGGCTTGCCCTCCAGCTGTATCCGGTATCGCTCAGCCCGACGGAAGCCAGGGCCGGCGCCCAGGTCGGAACCGTGAGCGCGACGTAGTTGCCCTCCTGGACCGGGATCGGATTCGAAAGCTTGTAGGTGGTAACGCCACCCATGTCCCGGTTGAGCCCTTCGACCGGGCTGCGCTTCCGCAGCTTGTACTGGGTCTTGCCCTTCACCTTGACCTTCTTCAGGATGGCCAGGCCCGCCTTGGGCTTTTTCCCGAAGTTCTGTTCGAAAAACTGCCGCTGGGACTTGTTGGGCTTGCCCAGGGCGAGCTTCCACTTGGTGATCTTGCCGGAGAACGGGACCCTGAACGGGGTTGAGACGCCGTCAATCTTTGACTGAATGCCGGTAACCACGGCCAGCGCCTCGCAATTGCCGGGGCATTGCGCTTCCGGCAGCGAGCCGACTGCTCCCAGCATTTTGCTCTGCTTATCTGAATCGGCGGCGCCGGCGCTGGAGCCACTGCCAGTCGTCAGCATGAGTGCCCCGACCAAGGCGACCAGAGCGACTACGAATGCCGCCGTCATCTTGATTGTGGTTGGAACGCTGGACTCTGTGGTTGGCATCGGTTGCTGACTCCTTTTTGGGATGAATTCTGAGGTCGCCATCCTGACGGCCGGGCAATATCCGGCCCGTGCTGGGCGCCGCTCTTTTCAGACGGGACACCGTATAAACCGACGCGAGGCGGAGAAGGTTCGCTTCCGGGATGAAAACATTCCACCGGCCGAAGTGCGGCGGGAGCGGACCGCCACCGCGACCGGTCCGAGTTCGATGCCGAGGCCGGGATCGCCCCGAGGCGGTCAGCGCCTGCTGATCACGGCGCTACGGACATCGCCCACACCGTCGAACTTGAGCGCCTTGCGGGCGCCGTTGGTGAGGTCCCAGGCCCGGCCCCTGATGTACGGGCCACGATCGATGACCCGGGTCATCAGGTAACGGCCGTGATGGCCGATCAGGACCTTGGATCCGCAGGGCAGCGTCTTGTGGGCGACCCCGACGGTTCCCCGGCGGAGAGTCTGGCCACAAGCCGTCCTGTTGCCGTAAAAGCCCGGCCCGTACCAGGACGCCCCCGATTTGCGAAGCGATCCGACCAGCTTCTTGGCGGTGCCTTTGCGGACCACGCCGTTGGTCTTCAGGCGGGTCTTCTTCTGGAATCGCTTGACAGCGGAAGTCGTCGGGCGGTCGAACTCACGGCTGATCGGCGATCCGACCAGAAGCGATTTGGCGCGGACGATACCTTTCAGCACTTTCACGTCGGGGCCGGTCATTCCCTCCCGCAGCGTGCGGGTGCCGAACCGGGCGGCGTAGCCGTCCGTGGTGCTGGCGGCGGTCTGGTTCAGCCCACCGGCCGCCACTTCGGCCGAGGCAGATTGGCTGCCAGCGGGGGAAAGCCATACGCAGAGCGAAAACAGCGCAATGAAAGCGCCGACGACTGCCAAGCTCAGTTTTCCGGTCCGCAAAGAGCGGTACATGCCTTTTCAATCCTCTTTCCAGTGCTTACGGGGTTAGCTGTCGGGCTCGCGCTGAAAGAGCAGCGCTACCTGGCAGATGCCAGTGATTCGCCCCCGGGACCAGGTCCACATCGGGTCCCCCGCTCTCCGCGATCTTGAGGCGGAGATTGAGCAGAAGGTTCGCCGGAAGGTTAGCAAATACTCACGAAAGGACGAGTTCCCCACCCTCCGCCGGCGGATGCCCCGACCGCGGCAGGTCTGCGGACAATAGAGAGGGCCCCTCGCGGGGCCCTCTCCTTAGTGGGTCTGTAAGCCGGATCCTGTCGTGAACGACCATCTGTCTCACCGGCTGATCACGCCGGCGGGGGCCCGGCCGAAACCGGGCGCACCTGCGACCTACCTGGATCTCGCCGGGCCGGGTCGATGATCCATCTTGGTCTTGCACCGGACGGGGTTTGCCTGGCCGCCGCGTCACCGCGACGCCGGTGCGCTCTTACCGCACCCTTTCACCTTTGCCTGTTCGCAACTCACGTGTGGTCGCGTCATCGGCCGTATGTTTCTGTGGCACTTTCCTGCGGGTTTCCCCGAGTGGGAGTAACCCACCGTCCTGCCCTGTGGTGTCCGGACTTTCCTCGAAGGGATTTCTCTCCCCCCGCAGCCGTCCGACCCACGAACAAAC
>JBGUDX010000074.1:0-6910 GCA_041821645.1 Acidobacteriota bacterium | reverse complement strand
CTGATCGTCGGAGTCGTTGCCGTGGCTTCCTTTGCCGGTCGTGAGCGCGACCGGGTTGATGAGCAGCTGATGGCCCGCCCGGCGCCGGACCTGGCCAGGGCGCTCGGCGCGCGCCCCGGGACTCCGGGCCCGCTTCCCGGAAATCCCGGCGGCAACCACGAAACACCGGGTCCGGGTTTGGACGGGCAGCGCCGCGAATTCGGCCCGCGGGTCCTCCGGCCGGCCGGCGAGTACTTCCGGTTGATCTCCGGCGGGGATGTGGTGCGCAGCGTGGACGCGCCCACCGAGCTGCCCGTTCCCGACGAGCCCGGACTTCGCACTCTCAGCAGCGACGGGTCCAGGTACCGCTCGCTCGCCCGCGAAGTCGCTCCCGGCACCCTGATCGAGATCGGGATCAACCTGGACGAATCCGAGGCGCGGATCGCCGAGCTCCGTGACCGGCTGATCCTGATCGGGTTGGCCGGGGTATTGCTGGTCGCGGCCCTCAGCTGGTGGCTCGCGGGTCTCGCTCTGCGACCGCTCGGGGCGCTGCGTGACGCCGCCGGCCGGGTGAGCGGCACCGACGACCTCTCGACCAGGATCGACCCCGGAAGCAGCCCGGCAGAGATCGAGGAGCTGACCGAGAGCATCAATGCGATGCTCGCCCGGCTGGAGATCTCGGCGGCGGAGACCGGTGAGGCGCTGGAAGCCACGCGCCGCTTCGCCGGCGACGCCGGCCACGAACTGCGCACCCCGATGACCGCGCTTCAGGCGAATCTCGGCGCGGTCCGGCGCAATCCCGACCTCGACCCGGCCGAGCGGGCCGCCGCGCTCGAGCAGATGGAAGCCGACGCCACCCGGATGATGCGGATGCTCGCCACCCTGCAGACGCTCGCCCGTGGCGATTCCGCTGCCGCGCTTCCCCGCGAGCAGGTAGAGATGACCGCACTTGCAGGCACGGCGGTCGAATCGGCCCGTAGCCGCCATTCGTCGATCCAATGGAGGCTCGATGTGCCGCCGGGGGAGGTCGTCGTCGAAGGCTGGCCCGACGGGTTGCGGGCGATGATCGACAACCTGCTCGAAAACGCGGCCAGGCATGGCAGGAGCGGGGGCGAGGTCTCGGTCGCCCTGGGCGGGGACGCCGGGTCGGTCCGGCTGACTGTCGACGACGAGGGAGACGGGGTGCCGACCGACCAGCGGGAGCGGATCTTCGACCGGTTCGAGCGAGGCGACTCAACCGGGGCGGACGGCTCGGGCCTCGGCCTGTCACTGGTGCGTCAGCAGGCAAGGCTTCACGGGGGAGAGGTCACGGTCGGCGAAAGCCCCGCGGGTGGAGCTCGGTTCCGGATTTCGCTGCTGAAGAGCGGATCAGGCTGACCGCGGGGGAGGCACCGGGCCGGTCGTGGTGTCATGATCCCCTCCATGGACGAGCCTCAGGGCGCACAGGACGCCGACGACTCGCTTCGCGAGAAAGCGGTCAAGCGGATCAAGCAGAAGCGCGAGTTCCGCAAGCACCTGCTCACCTATCTCGCGGTGAACGCCTTTCTGGTGGCTATCTGGGCGGTTTCGGGCGCCGGCTTCTTCTGGCCGGTATTCCCGATCGTCGGCTGGGGCCTGTTCGGAATCGTCCCGCACGCCTGGCGCGTATACGGCAGCCGGGACGAGATCACCGAAGACCAGATACAGGAAGAGATGAAGCGGATCGACCGATGATCACGAAAATGACCGGCCTGCCGGAGGGCGTCCTCGGATTCGAAGCGAAAGGCCGGGTATCAGGAGACGACTACTCCGAGATCCTGATGCCGGCGGTCGAGTCGGCACTGGACGGGCACGACAAGATCAGGTTTCTCTTCCTGCTGGGAGACGAGTTCGTGGAATTCTCGACCGGGGCCGCCTGGGACGACGCAAAGATGGGCATGCAGAACCTGTTCTCGTTCGAGCGTGTCGCGCTGGTCACCGACCACGAGGACTACCGTCTCGCGGTCAAGGGCTTCGGCTTCCTGATGCCCGGCAAGGTCAGGGTATTCGACACGGCCGAGCTCGACGAGGCCAAGGCCTGGGCCGCCGAGAACTAGCTTCGCGCTGAACGCCGGGACCGGATTCGCGCATAAAAGAGTGCCGAGGGGGCCGTCGCTCCTGCGACTATTGTGCCTCCCGTGAAGAAGTGGGTGCCTCTCATTTTCCTGTCCGCCGCCCAGTTCCTGATGGTCCTGGATCAGGCGGTGATGAACGTTGCGATCTCCCAGCTGGTCGAGGACTTCGACACGACGGTGACCACGATCCAGGCGGTGATCGCTTTCTACGCCCTGGTCATGGCCAGTCTGATGCTGGTCGGCGGCAAGATCGGCGACATCATCGGGCGCCGGCGGGCTTTCGGAGTTGGCCTGGTGATCTACGCGGCCGGGTCGGCGACCACGGCCCTCTCGGGCAGCGTCGCGGTGCTGGCGCTGGGCTGGTCTGTTCTCGAAGGAATCGGTGCGGCGCTGGTCCTCCCGGCGATGATCGCCCTGGTCGCCGGGACCTACAGCGGCAAGGAGAGGGCGCTCGCCTACGGGATTCTCGGCGGCGTGGCCGGAGCCGGGATCGCGGTCGGCCCGATCCTCGGTGGCTGGGCGACGACCGAGGCGTCGTGGCGACTCGTATTCGTCGGAGAGGTACTGGTCGCTCTGGGCATCCTCGCCGGGATGCGCACGATCCGGGAACCGGAGCGGGAGAGCGGCGTGAAGCTCGACTGGGTCGGTGGGGCCCTGTCGGCGGCCGGGCTGGCGCTGACCGTTTTCGGAGTACTGCGGGCGAGCACCTGGGGCTGGCTGAAGCCGCTTGACTCACCGGTCGAGCCGTTCGGTTTCTCGCTGACCCCGTTCGTGATCGTGGCCGGGCTCCTGGTTCTGGCCGGATTCGTCGCCTGGGAACGGCGGCGGGAAAGGAGGGGAGAGCAGCCACTGGTCCATCTCGGCCTTCTCCGGATCCCCACTCTCAGGGCCGGCACGGTGATGCTGCTGGCCCAGAACCTGATCCTGATGGGGATCTTCTTCACCGTGCCGCTCTATCTCCAGGTGGTCCAGGGCCTCGACGCGCTCGAAACCGGGCTGCACATGCTGCCCGCATCGGCCGGCCTGTTCTTCGCGGCGCTCGCCGGCTCGGTCCTGTCCCGGCGCTTCAGCGCCCGGCTCATCGTCCGGGTCGGGCTGGCCGTCATCTTCTTCGCCATCTTCCTGATGCTCGGCACGATCAACATCGAGCTCGACAGCACCAGCTTCATGTTCGCGATGGGGGTACTCGGCGCAGGGATGGGCCTGTTCATCTCCCAGCTCGGCAACACGGTCCAGTCGTCGGTCGGCGACGGCGACCGAAGCGAAGCCGGCGGATTGCAGAACACGGCCATGCAGCTCGGGTCTTCGTTGGGAACCGCACTGCTCGGAGCGGTGGTGATCACCGGCCTGCTGGCCGCGTTCTCGACCAGCGTCGCCGAGGACCCGGACATTCCGGACCCGGTCAAGGAAAGGGTCGAGGTCTCACTCAGCTCCGGTGGCAGCTTCGTCGCGTCAGATCAGGTCCGCGAGGGTGCCGAGAAAGCCGGGATAAGCGAGTCGACCACCGATGTCCTGATCGATGGCTACGAGCAGTCCCAGCTCCAGGCGCTGAAGACGGCACTTCTGTTTGCCGCCTTCCTGACTCTGCTCTCGTACCCGGCCACCAGGAACCTTCCCGGCTATCCACTCGGACGGCCCGAGGCCGGGCCCGACGGGGAGGCTGCTGCCTCCACCTGACCGGGCCCTGCGCCCGATCGACGGGGCGAGCAGCGGAAGCGACGGCCATATCCGGCGCCGTGGATGGCACGCATGCGGGTCGCGCGGTAAACTGACCCGCCAGTCAGAAACCCGCCGGGCTGCGTCAGTCCGCAACTTCAGGGAGGCTCCGCATGTCAGCCCAATCCGACACACCACTCGACGAGGTCTGGGTCTTCGAAGAGGAGTTGTGGCAGGACGGACCGCCGCACGAACTGTTCACCCGTATGCGGTCGGAGTGCCCCGTTCACTGGTCCGACGGCATGACGATGTTCCCCGAGGAGGGCGGCTACTGGTCGGTCACCTCGGCGGACGGTGTCTATGAAGTCAGCCGGGACTGGGAGACCTACTCGTCCGAGCGCGGCGGCATCACCGCGGTGGTGGATTCGGTGTTTCCCCTCGAGTTGATGAGGTCGATGTTCATCGGGATGGACCCGCCCAAGCACGACCGGATCAAGGCGCTCTTCCAGAAGGGTTTCACGCCCAAGCGCATCGCCGAGCACGAGGACGAGATCCGGGAAATCGCCCGGGATGTGATCGGTGAACTCGAAGGTCGGGATACCTGCGACCTGGTCGACGACATCGCCCAACCGGTGGTCGCCCGGGTGATCGGCAGCTTCATGGGCCTGCCGCCGAGCGACGACGTCGTGTGGGCGCGCCTGATGAACACGATTCTCGGCGCGAACGACCCGGACGTGAACCCGGAAGGGGTCGAGACGGTCATGAATCGTGACGTGCCCGAGGTTTTCGAGCGCTGCTCGAAGATGATCGCCGACCGCCGCGAGAATCCGACCGAGGATCTGACCAGCGTGCTGGTCCACGCCGAGATCGACGGGGAGAAGCTCGAAGAGCACGAGATCGTGATGGGCTTTTTCCTGCTGATGGCGGCAGGCAACGACTCCACCAAGGCGACCTACTGCAGCGCCATGCGCGCTCTGCTGGAAGACGACAGCCAGCGCCAGATGCTGCTCGATGACTCCTCGCTGGTCCCCTCGACCGTCGAAGAGGCGCTCAGGATGTTCCCGGCATTCGCCCACTTCCGCCGCACGGCGACCAAAGACACCGTGCTTCAGGGCCAGGAAATCAAGGAAGGGGACAAGATCATCATGTGGTACGTCTCGTCCAACCGCGACGAGACCCGCTACGAGGACCCTCACACCTTCGACGTCGAGCGCAATCCCGAGCACCAGGCCTTCGGCGCCGGCGGCCGCCACTACTGCCTGGGAACCGCGCTGGCCCGCCTCGAGCTGAAGATCCTGATCGAGGAGACCCTGGCGGCCTACCCGAACATGGAGATCGACGGCGAGCCGAAATTCGTGGTCTCGGGCTTCGTCAACCAGCTCAGGACCCTTCCGGTCAAGCTGAACGGCTGAGCCTCGCCGGTTCTACTCGACCACGCGCAGGGTCGAGGGCACGTCCATCCGGCGCAGTCGGCGGACGGTCAGCACCGGAGCCAGGGCCATCGCGCCGACCCCCGCTACCGCGGCCAGCAGGATCGATCCGGATGACAGCGAGGTGATCGTGCCGAGCTCCGGCAGGACCTCCTTGAGGTTGACGTTGACCACCCAGCCGAGGATCGCCACCCCGAGCGCGATCCCGAACGCAGTCGCCAGCAGGCCTATGATCAGGCTCTCGATCACCGCCAGCCGGAGCACCGATCTGAGCGGTACCCCGTAGGCGAACATCGTCGCGTGTTCGCGGGCCCGCTCGTCCGCATTGATCGCGGTCGAGTTGAACGCGATCAGCAGGACGAGTACCACGGCGATCACCACCACCACCCGGATGATCGAGGCGAAGTCTTCCAGCCCCTGCTCCAGCGATTCGCCCGGCGCCGAAGCGGCCTCGACCGAGGCGACTCCCGGGAGGCCGGTCAGCGACTGCTTGGCGGCGTCGTCGGTCAGGCCGGCGGATGGAACCAGGTCCACCGAGTTGAATTCCCCGGGCACGCCGAACAGCGAAGAACCGGCGGCCGCCATGTACACCGGAAAGCGGAACGGATCGGGGTGGGTTCCGCTGACCGTGACCTCGGTCTCGGCGGAGGCGAAGCGGCCCGGCCCGGTGCTTCTCGGGTGGAGGAGGGCGAGCTTCTGGCCGGGTTCCACCCCGAGGTCGGAGGCCGCGCTCTCGGCGATCAGCACCTCATCCGGCCCCCGGGGAAGCCGTCCGGCCGACACCGTCGGAGTCCACACCGGCTCATCGGCCGGCAGGGTGTTCACCGAGACCTCGAATTCCTCGCCGTCGGTGCCTCTCAGCCTCGCCGGGATCGTCAGCTTCCCGTCGGCTTCCGCCACGGACTCGTTTTCGGTCAATCCCCCGATCTCGGGGGAGTCCTCCGGGTAGAAACGGTCGAGCGTCACGGTGAGGCGGTCCGGCGCCGTCTTCAGCGTCTCTTCGGTGTTCCGGTCGACGGTGGCCTGAAACGAGTCGAGCATTCCCGACATCGACACCGCGACGGAAATCACCGCGCCGCTGGCAAGCACGGTCATCAGGGTTCGCCGCGGCGCCCTGAGGACGTTGCGGGCCGGCATCTGGGCGAGGCTGCCACCGGGCAGCGGGAGGCGGGCGAGCACCGGCGCGAGACCTCCTCCTCGGGCCGAGCGAAAACCGGCGTGGATCGCCTTGATCGGGGTGACCCGGACCCCGCGGATCACCGGCCAGGCTGCCGCCAGCAACGGGATCACGAAGCCGATGGCGGCCCGCTGGGCGAAGGTGCCCGCCCGCAGATCGGTCTTGACGATCGGCAGGGGGAGCTGGTCGGTCAGCAGTGACCGCAGCCACTCGTTCACGGCCAGGCCGACGACCACGCCCAGCAGGACCCCGACCACGGCGATCTGAAGTCCCATCATCATCGGCCTTATCGCCAGCCGGCGTGGCTCGAGGCCGAGGGCCATGCCCACGCCGATCTCGCGCCTCTGCGCTTCGACGGTCCGGCTGATCAGGTTGAACGCGCCGAAGGTGGCGCCGGCGAGGATCAGGAAGGCGAAGACGTCGAACAGTTGCTGGTCGTTCTCGGCGTCGTCGTAGAGGATCCGGTGACCGTCGATGTCCTCGGTCCCGGTCACCTTGATCCCGAAGCCCGGAAGCTTTGCAGCGATCTCCCGTTCGAGCTGTCGTGTGATCGCGGCAGGGTCCGTTCCCGGCCG
>JBGUDX010000073.1:0-6945 GCA_041821645.1 Acidobacteriota bacterium | reverse complement strand
GGCTTCGCGAAGCTTCTTCCGGGCAAGCGAGAGCATGGGCAGTGCCGAATCAAAAGCGACCACCGACCGCGCCGACGACGCGAGTATCCCGGTCAGCCGGCCGGTTCCCGCCCGCCGTGGCCACGGACCCGGTCATCGGCACCGACCGCGTCATCGAGACCATCCCCGTCATCGGGACCGGTCCGGTCGCTGCCGATCGCCGGGACGGCTGCTCCGGGCCGCCCCAGCAGGTAGGAGCAGACTCCGGCCAGGGTGACGGTGGCAACAATGATCAGCAGCGGTCCGGAATCCTCGGTCACCGAGCCGATCAGGCCGCCGACCAGACCGCCGATCAGCGCGGCAGGCCAGATCGGCCCGGCGAACGGTTCGAACATCTTGCGATTCCGGATGGCGAACGCGGCGGCGAGCAGGCAGATCGCGGTGACCAGTGGGGTATTGCCCCCCCTGAGCTGCTGCCAGGCCAGGGTCGAGCGTCGCTCGACGATCTCGAAGAACGAGTCGGACGAGTCGAGCGAGAGCACGCTGCGGCTGAAGTGACCCTGACCGCCGGCGGTCAGCAGGTCGAGGCCGGCCAGGACCGCCAGCCCGATGATCGGACTGACCACCAGGATCACGAGTCGCTTCCGGCTGAGTCCGCCAGGCAGCATCAACACGGCGGTCACCGCGGTTGCCGCGGCGACGATGATCGCCGCGCCAACCCCGGCGCCGAGACGGCCCGATCCGAGGATCACGCCGAGGACGAGACCGGAGCCGATGACGGTCAGCGCCGCCCGGTTCGACTTCGGCCGATACGACATGGCCGCCGCCAGGCCGGCGAGAAGCAGGACCATCAGCCCCGACTTGAGCTCGTTGCCGATTCCGTAAAACCGCGACCCGTAGCCGGGATTCGGGCCGAGTATCGAACGGGTGATCAGGTTGGTGTCGGCGGCCAGATCGAAGGTGATCAGGGCGAGCCCGACCACGGCCGGGATCAGCGGTGCCCGTGGCCAGGGAAGCAACCGGTCGGCGATCCAGCCGAGCCCGAGCGCGCTCAGGGCGATGACCGCGTACTCGATTTCGCGAGAGGGGTTCCCGAGCAGCGGCGGGATCATGATCACGGTCGGGATCCAGAGAATTGCCAGGCCACCGATTCTCCGCACGGGAAACCTGGCACGTTCGAGCCCGGCGATCGCACCGTAAACCAGGAACAGGACCAGCCACCCGACCGCCAGAAGGGTCAGAGCGGGCGTGCGGCGTGGTCCGAGGTCGTCGAGGCGGTCGCGGTAGGGGCTCAGCTCCGCCGGTTCACGATCCCCGTCCGATCGCATCACGCTGCCGGTCATCTCGTCCGGGATCGTGATCCCGAGGTGATCGAGAACGGTCGGGGCGATGTCAATCCCGGCGACCAGGTTGGCGGTGTTGGTCGTGTCAGAGGTCAGGCCGGAAGGAGGTCCGTCCAGCCCGGCGACGCCGATCGGAAGCAGCGGGAGGATCGACGCGTCGGGGGGGCGCTGCATCGCGATCAACAACTGGTCCGGGCCCAGCCCCTCGAGAATCTGGCGGAGCTGAGCGAGCCCCCGCCGCCCGGGAGAGGCGGTGACGACTACCAGGTCCAATTCACGGGCCATCCTCAGTGCCCGGTCGGCGCGGTCGGCCGGTTCCGTGACCGAGATTCCGGCGATCCGTCCCCGGCGGTCGGCCGCGGGGACAGCGGTAGCCGCGTTTTCGGACGTGGCCCGGTTGAGCCCGACCTCACGCAGGTCGAGCAGATCGCCCCAGACGGTACCCCGGCGAAAAATCGGGTTGACATTCGCCGGCGGACCGATCGGCATCGGACCGACCCAGCCGGCGCCGGTCGGGAGCGACTCGCCTAGCAGGCCCGGTTCGATCGTCTGCGGGGCGGATTCTGCCCGCTCGAGTACGTCGTTCCAGTAACCGATCCGGCCCGACCCTCCCGGGCGGCGGGTCAGGAAGACCGGACCCGGCTCCGATGGCGAATAGGTCGATCGCGAAACTCTGGCCCCCTGGCTGATGTCGAGCAGTGCCTGCCGGGCGCGGTAGGAGCCCTGGGTCGAGCTGGTGAGCCCGACCGAGAGAGCGGGGATTCTGGCCAGGCCCCGCGCGATCGCCTCATCGTAGGCAGCCGGGCTGGATTCGGCCTCGGGGACGAGAACCAGAATTGCCGAGTCGGGGGAGTGGCCGGCCGGGTTCGTCGAAGTCGCCGCGGCCTCGCCCGCCGGACCCGCCTCGGCGGCCTGGGATGCTTGGGCCGTCAGGGCAAGGGAGGTGGTCGCCACGATCAGGGCGGCGACGAGCCGGGCAATCACGGCCGCGAGTTTACCCGGACCGGGTTAGCGTAAGGTGACGGCATGAGCCATGAATCGGAGCAAACACCTTCATCCCGCATCGGCGCCCTCGCCCAGGAGCTGATGGAACAGGTCGAGCGGGACACTCCCGGTGCGCGACTCGACCAGCTGGTCATCTCGGCGGTGCTGAGCGAAGACGACGGGGTCGATGAGCAGACGATGCATGTTCAGCTCGTCTCGGATTCCTCGGACCCGCTCTCGGTGGTCGGCCTTCTGACCGTGGCGCTCGACCTGGCCAAAGGCCAGCTCACCGGCGAATAGGAGCCGGGTTAGCGGGAGTAGTGCTCGACGATCAGGCGCTCTTCGATCGGAGCGGTGATGTCGTTGCGGTTGGGGAGGCGGTTGACCGTCCCCTTGAGCCCGTCGTGATCGGCCAGCAGCCAGGGCGGGGTCGGCCCGGCGGAGTCGGTTGACTGGCGGGCCATCGGTTCGATCGCGGCATCGGGCTTCACCGCGATCTGGTCACCGGCGGATACCTCGTAGGACGGACGGTCAAGTCGCTTCCCGTTGACCATGATGTGCTGGTGGACCACGAACTGGCGGGCCTGTGCCCGGGTGGTCGCCAGGCCGAGCCGGTAGACGACGTTGTCCAGGCGCGCCTCGAGGTGGCGCATCAGGTTCTCACCGGCCATTCCCTCTTCGCGGTTGGCCCGGTCGAAGAGCTTGGCGAACTGGCGCTCGCGCAGCCCGTACATCGACTTGGCCCGCTGCTTTGCCCGCATACGCATCGAGAACTCGGAGGGGCGTCGACGTCCCCTGCCGTGCTGGCCGGGCGGATAGGGCCGCCGCTCCATCGCGCTCTTGCCGCTGAGCGCACGCTCGCCCTTGAGCCCGAGGTCGACGCCTTCGCGCCTTGAAAGTTTCTCTTTTGGTCCGGTGTATCTACCCATGATTGCGGCGTGGGACAGTATCGGATCGGCCGCTTTTCCGCACTCCGACCCGATCGCGGCCTATCCGTATTCACTCCGAGCCGGCCGGGGCGATTCCGGCATATAGTCAGATACAGGATGAGCGAGACCAGTGAACCGAGTTCGGCGCAGGCCGCAGATCCGGCCGGCGCCCGGCCCGATGGCGGGCGGGATGCGAAGCCCGGAGCTTTGGGCAGTGCTCCGCGGCGGACCATTCTGGCCGCCGAGCGGACCCAGCTCGCCTGGTGGCGGACTGCGTTCGCCGTGCTCGCGGTCGGCCTGGCGATCGCCAAGATCGTTCCGCAACTGGCCGGCAACGAGGTGCTCTGGCCGTTCACCACGCTGGGCGCGATGTACGGCTTCTACGCGATCGGGCTGATGGTCCATGGCAGCCGCCGCCGCGAGCGGGTCGAAGTCGCGGTCCAGACCGGCAGCAGCGTCGGCACCCCGGCCCCGGTCCGGTCGCTGATCACCGGAGGTGCCGTCTTTCTCGCGGTAGCGACCTCCGCATTGATTATCTTCAGTTGATGGCAGATTCGATGCGCGGAACACTCCTGATCGCGGCGCCGAGCCTGTTCGACTATTTCCGCCGGGCCGTGGTGCTGGTGGTCGAACACACAGAACAGGGCGCTTTCGGAGTAGTGCTGAATCGGCGGGCCGAAAACGAGGTGACCGAGTTGGTACCGGATCTCGACCCGCTGGTCGAACGTGGCGCCCCGCTCTGGGTCGGGGGGCCGGTCGGACCCGACTCGGTAGTGGTGCTGGGCGAGTTCGAGCAGGCCCAGCATTCGGCCGGGGTGGTGACCGAGCGGATCGGGGTGGTCGATCCCGATGGTGATGCCGACCTGGTCCGGGCCCGCGTCTTCATCGGGCACGCGGGCTGGGGGCCGGGCCAGCTCGAAGAAGAGCTCGAGCGGGACTCATGGATCGTCGGCGAACTCGATCCCGAAGACGTATTCGCCGAAGGTGACCTCTGGGCCGAGGTTCTCGGCCGTCGCGGAGGCGAATACGCGCTGTTGGCGACCATGCCCGAGGACCCGACCAGGAACTGAACCACCGGAGCCGCTCCCCGTCGCCGGCCACCGGAGCCGCTCCGCACCGCCCGGGTCCGCTTCATAGGCTTACTCGATGGGCTCCGATCAGACACCCCGGCTCGATGCCCCGGACGGCGACGTTCCCCGCCTGAACAGCGACGATCTGGATGACGACCCGATCGCGCAGTTCCTGGCCTGGTTCGATCAGGCCGAGGCGGTCAACCCGATGCCCGAAGCGATGACGCTGGCCACGGTCGATGGCAAGGGCCGACCGGACGCCCGCATGGTCCTGCTCAAGGGAGCCGACCACGAGGGCTTTCGTTTCTTCACTCACTACCAGGGATCGAAGGCGGGTCAGATTGCCGAAAACCCGGCAGCCGCGCTGGTCTTTCACTGGCCCGAACTTCACCGTCAGGTCCGGATTCGCGGCAAGGTCGAAAAGCTGAGTGCCGAAGAGTCGGATGCCTACTTCGCCTCCAGGGACCGGACCAGCCAGATCGGGGCCTGGGCCTCTCCCCAGAGCCAGGTCCTCCGAGAGGGCCGGGCCGAACTCGAGCGCTACACGTCCAAGACCGAAGAGGGTTTCATCACCGAACAGGAGATTCCCCGCCCGGAACACTGGGGTGGCTATCTGGTCAAACCGGAAGTGTTCGAGTTCTGGCAGGGCAGGCCGGGCCGTCTTCACGACCGTTTCGCCTACCGGCCGAAGCGCCGGCGCTGGAAGATCGAGAGACTGGCCCCCTGACCGGGCGCCCCATGAACGGGCGGGTCACCGGCCACCGGGCACCCGGGAATCTTGCGTTTCCGGGAATGATCGTTAGGCTTGTCTGCGCTGCCGGATCGTCGGCATCGAGCAGTTCCGGTTCGGCGTCAGGCAGCTTCAATGCAGAAGACGGGGTCCGACAAGCGGTTTCAAACGTCACCCGTGGCGCCGGCTGGCGCCACGCTCGTTGCCGCTGCGGTTGTTGCCATGGTGCTCGCAGCCCTGACCGTGCCGACCACCGCTACCGCGCTGAACTCGCCGGTCACGGCCGGTCCGGTAATGGATCCGATCGGGCCCGAGCCGGACATCACCCGGGTCGTGCCACTCGCGCGCAAACAGCTCCGCCGGCGGGTCAGCGAGAACCGGAGCGACAACGTGCCCCGCTTCCGGAATGGCAAAGGCCGCATCGCCCCGTACAGCATCCGCGACCAGTGGTGTGTCGCGTTTTCGACCTGGATCTGGGGCCGCGCCGGTTTCGACTCCTACCTGGGCACGAGGTATCTGCGGCAGTCCCGGGACCGATCGCTGGTCGCGATCCAGGTAAGGGACATGAGCCGCTGGGCCCGGCAGAACGGCCACTGGTCATACCGGGCCCGGCCCGGGTATCTGGTCGCTTACGGACGCAGCCACATGGGAATCGTGATCAAGGCCGACCGCAAGGGACGCGCGATCCGCTCGATCGAAGGCAACAAGAACGACCGTGTCTCAAAGGTCCGGATCGAGATGTCAGACGTCACCGGCTACATAAGCCCCGTCCCGCTGGAGCCGGATCAGGTGATCAGCCGGCACTCGGCCCTGGCCGACATCGAGTGAACAATCGGGCCGACTAGTGGAGCGGCCACGCACCAGATACGCCCGAAGCGGCGAACTCGCGATCGCCTACCAGGTGCACGGTTCCGGCGAACGCGATCTCATGTTCACCGGCTCGAATTCGGGAAACATCGAGACGGTTTGGGAGCTGCCCGAGGCGGTCCGGCTGTTCGAGCGATTGGGCAAGTTCGCCCGGGTGATTCGCTACGACCGCCGCGACACCGGGGTTTCCGATCCCGTAAAGGACGATCTGACCCTGGAGGCTCATGCGGATGATGCGCTGGCGGTGATGGATGCGGTCGGGGCCAGGCGACCGGTGCTGATGAGCGCGTTCGATGGAGCGCGTTCGATGGCTCTGCTGGCCGCTACCCGTCCGGAGCGGGTCGGTGGTCTCATCGCGCTCGCGCCGACGGCGCGGGGCGGGGGCGCGGCCGCACCCGCGCACTTTCTCGACATTCTCTCGGGCGCGCTGGCGGAGTTCGGCAACTGGCCTGATCCGATGATTGACTTCTATGCCCCGGAGTGGGCCGATGACCCCGTGCGGCGTGAACGGTTCAATCGCTACATCCAGACCGCGGCGACTCCGAAGCAGGCCACGCGGCTGCTGCGTATGTCGCAGGTGAGCGACATCACGAACGTTCTTCCCCTGATCCAGACGCCGACCCTGGCCATGTGCCCTCGGGACCTGAAGCTGTTGCCGGTCGACTTCGTGCGCGAGTTCACCGACCTCGTGCCCGGCGCCGGCTTTCGCGAGATACCCGGCGATGCGGCCTTCCCCTTTGCGCTCGACGTCGAACTGACGGCCGACATCGTCGAGGAGTTCATGACCGGTTCGGCGCCTGCCCCGCCGAGCAGCCGGATTCTGGCGACCGTTCTGTTCACCGACCTGGTCGACTCCACGCGCCGCGCCGCCCAGTCAGGTGACCGGGCCTGGGCCGGCGTGCTCGAACGCCACCTGGAGCTGTCTCGCGCGGCGGTGGAGGCGCACGGGGGAGAGACGATCAAGTCAACGGGTGACGGCGTACTGGCACTGTTCCCCGGCCCGGCCCAGGGAGTGCGCTGCGCAGATCGGGTGATCAGTGATG
>JBGUDX010000072.1:0-6988 GCA_041821645.1 Acidobacteriota bacterium | reverse complement strand
GTCGACTACGCGGCCCGCATGGCGATGGAGATGGGCGCTGACGTGGTCAAGCTGAACATGCCGACGATCGACCCGGCCATGGACAAGGACGCCCCGGCGCCGTACAACGAGCTCGAAGTCAGCCAGGACGAAGCGATCCGGCAGTGCGTCGAATCGGCCGGCCGTTCGCTGGTGGTCCTCTCCGGCGGCTCCAAGGTCGATGACGAGACCGTGCTCAGCCACGTCGAAATGGTCATGAAGGCCGGCGGATCCGGCGTGATCTTCGGACGCAACGTCTGGCAGCGTGAGTGGAGCGAGGCCCTGGAGATCATCTCCAGCATCAAGGAATCCCTGCTCGCCAACGTCAAGCGCACCCCGTAGCCGGGAGGTAGTACCGAACGCAGCGCCACCGAGCGCCGCACCCGCGAGCGTCGGTCCGCCCCGGGCCGGCGCCGAACGGCTTCCTGTGAGACGTCAGTCACAGTCCCGGGTTCGGCCAGTGAACAGCGATCGCCGTTTGGTACGGTCAGTGTTAAGGTCTGCTCACGGATTTCACCATGACGGGCCGCTTCACTTCTTATGAGCACAATGCGGATGCGAAAGAGCGTGAGCCAGTTCGAGACTGCCTTCGAGCAGCAGAAGGTGCTGGAGCAAAGCCGTCGCGAACAGATGCGACACCGGACCGCCAGCCGTTCACGCGCCCGTCACGTATCGCGCAGCCAGCAGCAGGGAAAGGTCCGTTTCAGCGTTCTCGCGGTCTGCCTGACAGTCACCGTCATCGTCGTGACGGTGGCCATGTTCGAGGCGCTCATTCTGATCATGTCCTGAGCCCGGCTTCCGGGCCCAGGTTCAGCTCACGCGTCTGATCCGGAATCCGCAGTTGCCGGCCTGTCGCCGTTGCTGCGTTCGGCGATCACTTCCTTGCGAAAGACCTCGATCTCGCGCGGAGCGGTGATGCCTAGCCTCACTTTGTCTCCCGATACCCCCAGAACCATGATCTCGACTTCGTCGCCGATGATGATGCTCTGCTCCTTCTTGCGGGTCAATACCAACATCGGGACTCCGTTCGGTTGCACATCGTCAATTGCCTGACAGGTTCAGCATCCTGAACCCAAATGGTGGGTATTGAACCGGAGCTTACCGCACCGCCGCGGTCGGCTATGAAAAGGGGCCACGGGGCGGCCGGTCGTCACGCCCGGCGTTTGACTAAACTCGGCCGACCTTATGTCAAGACGCTCACTACGCCCACAGCTCAACCAGATTCGGTCCTGGGTCCGCCAGGGACGCACCGATGCATGGATCGCCCACCAACTTGAAGTCAGTGCCTCGGAGCTCCGCGAGTTCCGGCGCCAGCACGACCTCGCGCCCGACGACGACGCCGAGGGCACGACTGACGTCGATCTTCGCGACGAGATCGAGGCCGAGATCGAGGCCGCGGCCGCCGAAGAGGAAAAGCTGGCTGAAGCCCAGGCCTCCGAAGAGGCTCCCGCCGATGACGATTCCGACAGCGAAGGTGAAGGCGGCGGACCGTCCGGCGACGACACCGAGGCCGACGGCGGCGAGGCCGAGGGCCGCCCCCGCCGGCGCAGGCGCGGGCGCCGGGGACGACGCTCGGCCGCGGACAACCAACTTGAAGGCACGTTCGACCACGGCGAAGAGGGTTACGGGCTCTGGCTCGACCCCGCGGTTCAGGACCTGGCCGCCTACAGCGACAACTGGGCCGGACAGCGCGACGTGACCGTCACGATCGAAGCCGATCAGATCGTGATCCGCCGGACCGGCGACTCAGACGCCAAATAGCTTTCGGCCGCGATCAGGTCTCGATCTCGATCCGGCGGCCACCGGCGAAGTCGGCGGCCGACCGGAGGTGCAGCCAGAAGGCCGCGTCAACCAGATCCTGAAGATCGGACATGCCCGGATCGACCCCGCTGAGCTGAAGCGCCCAGTCGGTGCCCGAGCCGTAGAGATCGGCCAGCTCACCAGCCGAAAAGGTCGCTCCGAGCCGGCGGCGCAGTTCGTCGCGGACCGGGATCGTGACCCCGTCACCGCGAGTCGATCCGGCCCGCTCCAAGTCCCGCAGGCGCTCGATGCCGGCCTCCCAGTTGAACAGCGCGTTCTCAAGCGGATAGCTCACGGCCGGCAATGGTAGCCGTGAGTGGGTCCAGCCGTTTTCCGGCCGGTCCCTACGCCCCACCGGTCCCTACGCCCCGTTGCTCACGACGCCCTTGCCGGATCGGCCAGACCCGGGGTGAATTCGGCCTCCGGTTTGATCCCCCCGCACCCCTCGGGCTTGAGCGCGCCGTCGATCTGCCAGACCTCGACCGGCCCCGGCCCGACCACCCGGCTGAGCGCCGGGTCGCTCTTGACCCACAGCCGCTCCGGAGACCGGATCGGCATGCTCGGGTCGTCGAAGTTGAGAAACGGCGAGGTGACCAGATAGTCGAGGTCGGCGTCGTTGACCGCCGAGCGGAAACCGTCGCAGTCCGAAATCGCATCGTAGCCCCCGGCCGGCGCCTCCCGGCCGATGTAGGTGACCTCGTTCGAGAGATCCTCACCGAAGAACCCGTACTGGCGGAAGCCGGCCGTGCTGCCGGCCAGTCCGATCTTCGAGTCGCTCGTGTCGTTGGCCCAGCGGTAAGGCTCGGCAAGCCCGTACTCGGGTTCGAAGTCGGCGTAGCGGTTGTCGAAGTAGGAGGAGGCGAGCGGGAAAGCGACCAGGACCGAGACCGCGACCAGGGCCAGGCCGGTCCAGACGATCGGTCGCCGACCGCCGATGGCCTGCGAGATTCGGAAGCGGAAAAGCCAGACCACTCCCGGAAGACCGACGAGGAAGACCGAAACAACCAGCCCGAACCGCCATCCGGAAAGCGAGTAGAGCGCCTCGGGGCGGCCCCCGGTCAGCAGCAGTGCGACCAGGACCGCTGCCAATCCGAATGCGCCCCACCGCTTGCCGAAGACCGGCAGCAGCGGGACCAGCACCGCCGCCATGACCAGGGCCGGCACCAGGAAGCGCAGGTTGATCGCAAACGCCGTGGGCGAACCCTCGGGACCGGCGGCGCCGAGCGGGGTGAACAGGTAGGTCAGGATCGCGAGCACCGCAGCGGCGCCGTGAGCCCTGGTCAGCCGCCCCGGCCCGCGGAAGACGAGAGTCCCGGCCCCGACCACGGCTACGAGCAGGAGAAGCGGCCAGAGAGCGCCGAAGCCCCGCTCGAGGCCGGGGAAAAAGTAGTCGCTCCAGATATCGAGATCAGTCAGGTAGTGGGAGACGCTGAAGTCGGGACGACCGGTCTGCAGCCGCTCGGGCCCGGGAAGGGCCAGCGGCCCGATCGACTCGACCTGGGGGATCGGATTTCCGGTCGCCACCAGATTGCGCAGATACCACCAGACTCCCCCGAGCAGGCCGGCCCCGAACCAGACCGCGGCGGTCAGCAGCCGGGTCCCGCGGCGGGCGGCCACCAGAACCGCGAAGGTGATCATCGCCGCCGGAGCCAGAGCGGTCACTTTCGTGCCGGCGGCCATGCCGATCGCCAGCCCCGCCACGGCCACGGCCCAGCCCGGTGAGATCCGCCCGATCCCGTCCTTGGACGCCGCTCCGCGGTTGATCAGGATCGCCACCGTCGACAGGACGAGGGCCACCGCGGCGATGTCGTTTTTTGCGGTCCCGGGCTCCCTGACCAACATGGTGTGGGCGACCAGCAGGACCGCCGCCGCCATCAGGGTCAGGTGGGCCCGTCCGTACGGCCGGCCGATGCACCATCCGGCCAGCAGGGCCAGGGCCAGCCAGCCGAAGTTGATGAAGACCGAGAGGAAGTCATTGCCGGTGAAAGCCATCCCGACGGCATGGATGATTTCGGCGTTCTGGGGATAGAACCAGTTGATGAACACGGTCTCGGTGTGATGGAAGCCGGTCACCGACCCGGACTGGAACATGTCGGCCGCGAACGGCAGGTGGTACCAGACCGAATCGAAGTTCGAGATGCCGTGATCCAGGCTGTAAGAGGCGAACGTGCCCCATTGGGCCATCACGATCAGCGCGACCACCAGCGCGACCACCTCGGGGGCCCGCCCGAGCGGCGGGACCGGGGGGATCGAGCCGCCCGATTCGCCGGCGGGCACCAGCCGCAGCCAGGCGATCAACGCGATCAGCGACGCCACCGGGAGCAGCACCCAGGGCCGCAGCAGCCCGAACAGCCCGGTCAGCTCGGCCAGCAGGATCAGCATCCCGAAACCGGCGACGAACTCGACCAGACGGGCCGGCGCCCCGGTCCACCCGGCCAGATACCTCGCTCTGAACCGATAGGCAGTGAAGCCGAGGGCGGCGAACAGCAGGCCGGCCTGGGCCAGGTCGAGGTAGAAAGAAACGGGGCTGATCGAGGCGACGGCGCTCATGGCCACCGGACGGGCCGTCCCGGCCTCAGGGCTTGATGCCGTTCACCACGTATGCCTGCTCGCCCACGACGATCATTCCCTGCCGGCGGGCCTCCCGCCGGAGTACCGCATCGGAGCGCACGTGCTTCACCCGCCGCTCGAGCTGGCCGTTTTCTGCCTGGACCATCCGGAGTTCGGCTTTGGTCGCCCCGGCCTGCCGGTAGGTCTTCCCGAAGTTGATCAGCGGGCCGATCGCCGAGACGATCAGGGCGAAACAGACGACAACGAAGACGATCCGCCCGAACCGGTCCCACTGAATCCTCCCGGCCCCCTGTTTGCCCGCGTTTCTGCGGGGAGCCGGGCGACGCCGGCCGGATCGGGACCTGCTCCGGCCGCTTTCCCCGGCCCGGACGCGCCGGGCCCCACCTGCCTTTGCCCGAGCACGTTCTGACACACCCGGCCTTTCGCGGCCGGAGGCTCAATTCCTTCAACCGTCCCGGTTCAGGACTGCGGTACCACCAAACCGGGCCGAATCTCCCAACTGCTCCTCGATCCTCAGCAGCCGGTTGTACTTGGCGACCCGATCCGAGCGCGAAGGGGCGCCGGTCTTTATCTGCCCGGCCCCGGTGGCCACAGCGAGATCGGCGATCGTCGTATCTTCGGTCTCGCCCGACCGGTGCGATATCACCGCCGTGTAGCCGGCATCGGTGGCCATGCGGATCGCCTCCAGCGTCTCACTCAGGGTGCCGATCTGGTTCACCTTGACCAGGATCGAGTTGGCGACTCCCTCGTCGATCCCGCGCTTCAACCGGACCGGATTGGTCACGAACAGATCGTCACCGACCAGCTGGATCCGGTCACCGAGGCGGTCGGTCTGGTACTTCCAGCCCTGCCAGTCCTCCTCGTCCATCCCGTCTTCGATCGAGACGATCGGGAAGCGGTCGACGGCGCTCTCCCAGTAGGCGGTCATTTGCTCGCCGGTGAGCGAGCGGTCCTCGTGCTCGAGCCGGTAGAGGCCGTCCTCGAAGATCTCACTGGTGGCCGGGTCGAGCGCGATGAAGACATCCTCACCCGGGCGATAGCCGGCCCCTTCGATCCCCTCGATCAGCATCTCGAGCGCGGCTTCGTTGGAAGAGAGGTCGGGAGCGAAGCCGCCCTCATCACCGACCGAGGTCGCCAGCCCGTGACCGGAGAGGATCTTCTTCAGAGAGTGAAAAACCTCGGTCCCGATACGCAGGCACTCGGAAAAACTGTCCGCTCCGGCCGGCATCACCATGAACTCCTGGAAGTCGACCGAGTTGTCGGCGTGCACTCCGCCGTTCAACACGTTCATCATCGGCACCGGCAGCAGGTCGGCATCGTCATCGCCGTAGAGGCCCGCGAGGTACGAGTACAGCGGGCGCTGCTCCATCAGCGCGGCGGCGCGTGCGGCGGCCAGTGAAACGCCCAGGATCGCGTTGGCGCCCAGCCGGCCCTTATTCTCGGTCCCGTCGAGCTCGATCATCAGCCGGTCGATGCCGCCCTGGTCGGTCACGTCAAATCCGATCAGCGCCGGCTCGATCTCGCGGTTGACGTTGGCGACGGCCTGGCCCACGCCTTTGCCGAGCCACCCGTCGCCGCCGTCGCGCAACTCCACCGCCTCGAATTCCCCGGTCGATGCTCCCGAGGGCACCGCCGCACGGCCGGTATGACCGGTCTCCACGGTCACCTCGACCTCAATCGTCGGGTTACCTCGGGAGTCGAGGATCTGGCGGGCGTGTACGGCTTCTATGGTGCTCATTGCGACCCAGTTTATTGCGGGTGGCCCGAGTCCGGCGCGCGGCGCTCGGCCTCGGACCTGAGGGCCAGTTCGGGATCGACCCCCGCCCGGCGTGCCTCGGCCACCGCTTCCCAGAGAATCCGGCCGATCCGGGCCTGATCAGCCTCCAGGTCGGGGTTGCGCGCGCCCGCGTTCGCCGGGCGTTCGGACGGGTCGAGCTTCCATTGGACCTTGTTGGCGTAAATCAGGGACGGAAGGCCGGGCTTTCGCCGGTCGCCTTCCGAGGTCCTGCCCTCGACGTCCCGCTTGATCCGGTCCCACTGCCGGCGCACGTCGTCGGCGGTCTCGACCGGCTTCGCGGACCCGCCGGACTCGGCCGGGCCCTCCCGGTCGGGTACGGACTGACTCACGCCGCTCTCGCCCTCCGGTTCGGCCTGCCCCTGGTCGACCTGCCCCTGGTCGACCTGCCCTTGGTCGCCCTGCTCCTGAGGCGGGTACACGTGAGGATGGCGGCGAATCAGCTTGTCGGTCAACTGGCCGGCGATCACGCCGAGATCGCCCTCGCCCCGTTCCTCGAGCAGCAACGCGAGGAAGTAGACCTGGAACAGCACGTCGCCGAGCTCGTCGAGCAGCTTCTCGTCGTCGCCCGAGGAAACGGCGTCGGCGAGCTCGTAGGCCTCCTCGACCGTGTGCGGGACGATCGAGCGCTCGTCCTGGGTGCGATCCCACGGGCACTCGACCCGGAGCTGCCTGGTGATCGCGTCGAGGCGGTCCAGGGCTTCGCTGGCGCGGCCCGCCTCGGAGCCGTGCTCGGACACCCGGCCTGCGGGCTAGCCCGTGGGGGTTGTCGGGGTGCCGTCGGGACCGACCGGAACCGCACCG
>JBGUDX010000071.1:0-7190 GCA_041821645.1 Acidobacteriota bacterium | reverse complement strand
CGATCAAGACGGCGGCGCTGCTGCAGAAGGTCCACGCGCTCGACCCGGTCGCGATGACCGCCCCGGAGGTGCTGGGGATGGCCACGATCGGCGGGGCGAAGGCGCTCGGTCTGGAGAAATCGATCGGCAGCCTCGAGCCCGGCAAGCGGGCTGACGTGCTGCTGATGGACGGCAACGGGCCCGAGCTGGCGATTCTCCACGACCCGTTCCAGCAGGTTGTCTACGGGGCGACTCCGCGCAGCGTCTCCGACGTCTGGGTAGACGGCGAGCGGAGGGTGACCGGATCGGCGACGATCGGCATTGACCGGGCCGCGCTGGCCGCCGAGGCCCGGACCGCGGCGGCGGACCTGGCGGTACGCGGAAAGATGACCGGCGAGTCGGCCTACGCCGGTCCGCTCGACTTCGAAGACCGGGACTAGATATGGCCGGCAAGTCCGACGTGGTGCTGATCGGCGCCGGCCAGAACGGCCTCGCCTGCGCGGCCTATCTCGCCCGGGCGGGGTTGAAGGTGACCGTCCTGGAGTCCTCGCACAGTCCCGGCGGCTGCATTTACACCGAAGACCTGGAAGACGGCAACCGGCTCGAGATCGGCGCCTACGAGCACGGCGGGATCCGGGCCAGCGGGGTCACTGCAGACCTCGAGCTGGAGAGCCGCTACGGGCTGCGCTTCCACGAGCGCGATGAGATCCTTTTCTCGCCCTGCGACGATGGCACCGGCCTCGCCTTCTGGAACTCGCTGGACAAGACGGTGGACGGCCTGGCCGAAACCCTGGGCCGCGACGAGGCCGAGCGCTACCGGGCATTTTCCCACTGGTCCACGGCGGCGATGGCGGTACTCGGCCAGTCCGAGGACGGCCCGCCGCCTTCATTTCGCTCGCTGGCCGCGCTGGCCGACCTCACCCTCGGCAACGAAGGCACCCGGCTGATGCAGGCGCTGCTGGCCCCGGCGACCGCGGTGACCGAGGCCGCCTTCGAGGACGACCGGCTGCGCGGCCCGCTCGATCACTGGGCGGCCCACTCCCAGCAGCCGCCGCAGGCACCCGGTACCGGTGCCGGGGCGCTCTTTCTGGCGGCCTCGCACGGCATGCCGGCGGTCCGGCCGGCGGGAGGATCGCGTGGAACCGTCGACGCACTGGTCGCCTGCCTCGAGGACAACGGGGGTGAGCTGATCTGCTCCGCACCGGCCGAGAAGGTCGAGTTGTCCGGCGGCAGGGCGAGCGCCGTGATCGCCGCCGGCGAGCGCTATGAAGCGGGCCGGGCCGTGATCTCGGCGATCGATGCCCGCCGGCTCTTCCTCGGCCTGATCGAGCGTGATCAGCTGCCGGCGAAGCTGGTCTCGGAAGTCGAGCGAATCCACTTCAGCCAGCACAATGTCTCCGAGCTGAAGGTCGATGCGGTGATCGACCAGGTCCCTCGGGTCAACGGCCCCGACGGAATGGAGCGGGCCTTCATGCTGTCTGCCAACACCGGCCGTGACATCGTCCGCGCCTTCGCCAGCCTCGGCAAGGGGGAGCTTCCCGATCGCCCGCCGGTGATGATCGCCTTCCCCTCGACCCTCGAGTCGGGATGGGCACCGGAGGGCAAAGGCGTCGCCTGGCTTTCGACCTTCGTGCCCTGGGAGCCCGAGGGCGGCCCTTGGTCGACCGGGCTGCTCGAAGAGGCGGCCGACCTGACCTGGCGGACCGCCGAGAAGGCGCTCGGCTACGAGATGACCGCATCCGACCGCACCCTGACCGGCCCGCTGGAGTGGGTCGAGCGCCACGGCAACCCCGGAGCCAATCCCAACCACATCGAGATGAGCATCGACCAGCTGATGGCGATGCGGCCGTCACCTTCGCTGTCGGGTTACCGGACTCCGGTCGACGGCTTGTACCTGACCGGCGCCGGGACCCATCCCGGCGGCGGTATCACCGGCGTGCCCGGCCGCAATACAGCCGGCATCGTGATGGAAGACCTCGGCCTGAGGAAGAGATCGCGAATGGACGGCCTGCGCGCCCGGGCGGCGATGCTCAAAGACGCCCTGAGGGCCACCCGTGATCTGAGGAAGAACGCTTGAGCCCGAACGATGAGTCGGGTTCAGCCCAGGACGGTGACGGGGCCGCATCGCCGATCGACCTGGTCGGCTCGCTCACCGCCTACCAGCAGTCGGCCCTGATCGGGACCGCGGTCGAGACCGGCCTGGCTGATGCGCTCGCCTCGGGCCCGAGGAGTCTGGCCGAGCTGGTCGAATTGCTCGGGACCGATGAGCGCGGCACCATGGCGCTTTTGGCCGGGCTGGTGACGTTCGGGCTGGTCGAGCGCGACGGAGACGCATTCGGCCTTACCGCCCAGGGTGCGCTGCTCGGCAGCGACCACCCCGACTCGATCGCCCAGATCGTGCTCAAGGAGTGGTTCTTCTACCGGCTGTGGGCCGACCTTCCGGACGCGGTCAGGACCGGACACGCCCAGACCGGCCCCTGGCGCGAGCGGCTCGAGGATGACCCGCCCCAGGCCGAGTCTTTCCTGCGCGCCCTGGACGACCTCTGCACCCTGTTCGGCGGCGAGCTGCCCGGGCTGGCCGCGCTCGAGGGCCCGGGCACCCTGCTCGACGTCGGCGGCGGAGCCGGCTCCCACGCGGCCAACCTTCTCGAGGAGAACCCCGCGCTCGAAGCGACCGTGCTCGACCTGCCCGGGGCCGAGCCGGTCCTGCGTGAACGCCATCCGGATCTCGAGTTCGTCGCCGGTGACTTCGACCAGGCGCGATTCGGCCGTCCCGAAGGTGAGGCCTGGGACTACGTCCTGCTCTCGAACATCCTGCACGACCACCCGGCCGAATACAACAAGCGGCTGGTCAGCGAGGCGGCCTCACTGCTCAAGCCGGGCGGCAGCCTGGTCATCTACGAATGGGTGATCGACCCGGGCCGGACCAGCCCTGAAGGCGTGGCCAAGTTCACCGCGATGATGGTGGTCGAAAACGAAGGCGGCTGGACCTGGACCGAGCAGGAGATCGCCGCCTGGATCTCGGGGGCCGGTCTCGAGCCGCAGCCGATGAATCGCGGCTTCGGCCCGATCGCGGTGATTCGCGGGCTCAATCCCGGTTCCTAGCGTGGCCGGCAGCCGGCCGGCCCTGCACCGCCGGCGCCCGGGACACCGGTTGCCCGGTCTTCACCGATAAGGTCCACCCGATGGGCGAACTCGAGGCCGATGAACCCGCGATCAGGGCTCGCGGGCTGACTAAGACCTATGGCGAAGGCGCCGCCGAGGTGCGGGCCGTCCGGGACGTGGACCTCGAGATCGAGGCCGGCAGCTTCGTGGTCATGCTGGGCCCGAGCGGCTCGGGCAAGACGACGCTGCTCAACCTGATCGCCGGGATCGAGCCGCCGAGCGCGGGCGAGATCCGGGCTGACGGGGTGGATCTCGCCGACCTCGACGAGGAGGGGCGGACCGGTTTTCGCCGCAACGCGGTCGGGTTGATCTTCCAGTTCTTCAACCTGATCCCGACCCTGACCGGGTCCGAGAACGTCGAGCTGATCGCCGAGCTGACCGGCGGAGGCGACCGGGCCCCCGAGATGGTCTCCCGGGTCGGGCTGGCCGAGCGTGGTAACCATTTCCCCTCCCAGCTCTCGGGGGGAGAGCAGCAGCGCATCGCGGTCGCCCGGGCGCTGGCCGGCACGCCCCGGCTGCTGCTCGGCGACGAGCCGACCGGCGCACTCGACCTCGAAACCGGCCGCAACGTGCTCGCACTGCTGCGGCAGGTCAGCGCCGAACAGAACCAGACCGTGGTGCTGGTCACCCACAACGCGGTGATCGGCCGGATGGCCGACCGGGTTCTCGGCATGCGTGACGGGCGGATCGTCTCGGACGAGGTGAACCCCGAGCCGGTCGGTGCCGGGCAACTCGAGTGGTAGGCGACCGGGCGTGAGGATCCTGCGGCTCAAGCTGCGGCGCGACATGCGCCGGCAGCGTGGCCAGTTCCTGGCGATCGGGCTGACGATCTTCCTCGGGGTGGCGCTGTTCGGTGCCAGCTACGACGCCTACCGCAACCTCGACGCCTCTTACCAGCAGGCGTTCACCGAGTTCAAGTTCGCCAACCTGACCGTCACCGGTGGCGATACGAAAAAGATCGCCGGTGAGGCCCGGGCCGCCGAGGGCGTGGCCGCGGTCGAGGCACGCACTCAGGCCGACCTGCCGTTCCAGGTCGGCAATACAAAACTGCTCGGCCGGGTCGTCGGCCTGCCGGCGAGTGGCCAGCCCAGCGTCAACCAGGTCGATATGGAGGCCGGAAGCTACCTTTCGCCGGGGCGTCCCGACGGCGTGCTGGTAGAGCAGCACATGGCCGAGAACTTCGATCTGGATCCCGGGTCCCCGGTCACCGTGCTCGACCAGTCCGGAGCCGGACAGCGGCTGAAGTCCGTCGGCACCGCCGCCTCGGTCGAGTACTTCTGGCCGGCGCCGAGCCGCCAGCAGATCATCACCTCCCCGGACGACTTCGGCGTCCTGTTCGCGCCCGAGACCACCGCGCGCAGGCTCGCCGGGCTCGACGGGCCGAACCAGGTCGTCATCTACTACGAAGGCGGCGCCGAAAACGCGGCCCTCACCGAACAGCTGACCCGGAGCGCCCGACGCGCCGGGGCGGCCGACGTGATGACCAGGGCGCGGCAGCCTTCGAACTCGGCGCTCCAGGAGGATGTCAGTGGTTTCGAGGAGTTGGCGATCATGTTTCCGCTGCTCTTTTTGACCGCGGCGGCGCTGGCGACGGCCGTACTGATGCGCCGGCTGGTGGACGCGCAGCGACCGACGATCGGCATGCTGCGCGCGGAAGGCTTTTCCCGGGGCCAGCTGCTGCGGCACTATCTCGGCTTCGGGCTGCTGGCCGGCGGACTGGGTGGGCTGATCGGTGGGGTGGTCGGGCTGCTCGTGGCCGGCCCGGTGACCGATCTCTACACGAGCGCACTCTCGATTCCAACCACGGTCACCGAACTGCGGCCGGGGACCCTGCTCACCGGCATCGCGTTCGGTGTGATCACCGGCGCGATCGCCGCCGGGCTGCCGGCCTGGGGCGCGTCCAGGATCCCGCCCGCCGAGGCGATGCGCAGCTTCGGGCCGGCCAAAGGCGGTTCGATCAGCCTGTTCGAGCGGATCGTGCCGCCGCTGAGACGGCTGCCGGCGCGCTGGCGGATGACCTTGCGCTCTTTCGGGCGCAACCGCCGCCGCACCTTCTCGACCGCGTTCGGCGTCGTGCTGGCACTGGTCCTGATCCTCGTCTCCTGGGGGATGGTTGACACGGTTCAGACCCTGATCGATCGCCAGTTCGAGCAGATCGAGCGCCAGGACGCCGAGCTCTACTACCAGGACACGATGAGTCCGGCTGACCTGGATGCGGTCCGGCAGACCGCGGGGGTCGACCGGGCCGAGCCGGCGCTCAACGCGGCGGTGACCCTGAGCGCGAACGGGCGCGGATACCAGACCTCGCTCGTGGCGCTGCCGAGAGATACCCAGATGCATGAGTTCCTGCTCGAGGGAGGGGGCACGACGACGCTGCCGCGGAAAGGCCTGCTTGCCGGTGATGCCCTGCAGGGTGAACTCGACATCGAATCCGGTGATTCCGTCCGGGTCAGGGCTTCCGGGGACGAACTCGAGCAGCGGGAGACCGTCGAGGAGTTCCTCGCCGAGCCGCTGGGCACGCTCGCCTACACGGCGCTCGACAACGTGCGGCCGGTTTCGGCGGCAGACGGGGAGTCCGGAAAGGCCAACTCGGCCCTGGTCCGGTTCGAGCCCGGGGTCGACCGGGACGAGATGCGCCGCCGGCTGAGTGCGCTGCCCGGCGTCAGTGCCTACGAGGACTCCCAGGCGATCAAGTCGGCCGTCGACCAGTACCTCGGCCTCTTCTACGCGTTCGTCGGGATCATGCTGGTCTTCGGGGGCGCGATGGCGTTCGCCCTGATCTTCAACTCGATGAGTTCGAGCATCTCGGAACGGAAGGTCGAGATGGCGACGCTGCGGGCCTCGGGCGCGCCCTCGAAGATGCTGGCCCGGCTGGTCAGGGTCGAGAACCTGATCACGGTCCTGATCGGCATAGTGCCCGGCCTGATCGCCGGCTACGCGGTCGCCGCGGTCTTCATGGCCTCGTTCGGCAGCGATCAGTTCAACTTCGAGCTCCAGATGCGTACCTCGACCCTGGTGCTCTCGGCGATCGCGATAGTGATCGTCGCCCTGATCTCGCAGATTCCGGGCCTCAGAGCCCTGCGGCGCCTCGACGTCGCAAAGATCATCCGCGAGCGGGCCAACTGAGCCGGCGGCGCCAATAGAAATAGAGTCAGGTGATGGATCCCGCGCTGGTCATCGCTCTGCTACTGGCGTTGGGCTTTGCCGCCACCAACGGTCTGCAGGACGCGGCCAACGCAATCGCCACGCTGGTCGCTACCCGTGCGGCGACTCCGTTTCAGGCGATCCTGCTGGCGTCGGTGTTCAACATGCTCGGGCCGCTGCTGGTCGGTGCCGCCGTGGCGAACACGATCGCCGGCATCGTGACCGTGTCGCCCGACGAGGCGGTAGCCGTGATCACCGCCGGTCTCGCTGCGGCCGTCGTCTGGAATCTGATCACCTGGAGATTGGGGCTGCCGTCGAGTGCCAGCCACGCCCTGGTCGGCGGCCTGGTCGGGGCGGCCCTTCTGGAGGGCGGCATCAACGCGGTCGAGTGGGGAGGCATGGACGGCCTGCACCCGGTCGGTGTGTTCGGATCACTGATCGCGCTGGCGATCTCGCCGATTCTCGGCGGGGCCTCGGCGCTGCTGGTGATCCGCGGCCTGCGCGCTCTGGGGCGTCGTGCCACCCGCCGCTGGGACCCGGTGACCAGCGGCAGCCAGTGGGTGACCTCGAGCGCCCTCGCCTTCAGCCACGGCGCCAACGATGCCCAGAAGGCGATCGGCGTGATCGGCGCGCTGCTGGTCGCCGACGGGCAGATAGACAGCCTGAGCGGCACCCCGATCTGGGTGATCCTGGCCTGCTCGCTTGCGCTGACCCTCGGCACCGCGCTGGGCGGCTGGCGGATAATCCGGACCGTCGGCCGGCGGATCTACCGGATCAGCTCGGCAGACGGTCTCGCCAGCCAGTCGGCCTCGGCCGGCGTCATATTCGGAGCTTCGCTTTTCGGTGCGCCGACCTCGACCACCCAGGTCGTTGCTTCATCGGTGGTCGGGATAGGCGGTGGC
>JBGUDX010000070.1:0-7254 GCA_041821645.1 Acidobacteriota bacterium | reverse complement strand
CCGATGGCCAGTCGGGTAACAAGTACACGTTCCCGCAGATGCGGAAGTTCATCACCAATAACCGCCACTACGGTGCGGAACTGCTGGTCCCGCCGCTGGTGACCCACTGCATGGCGAACCCGGTGATCGACGGGGTCGACGTGAGTGCCGCCTGCGGTGCTCTCGCCGGCTGGGGCCTGACCGAGAATCTCGACGATCCCGGGTCCTACCTGGGCCGGCAAGTCATCGGCAGGCTGCTCAGGGTGCCCGGCGGACCGTGGACGGCGCCGTTCTCGCTGGGCGATCCGGTACACACCCCGAACGGGCTCGACACCAGCAAGCCGGAAGTCGGCATGGCGCTCTCGGATTCCGTGACCGAGATGCAGGGATACGGCATTCCGTTCGACGCCTCCTGGCGCGATTACCAGTACGTCACCAGGAACGGCGAAAAGATCCCGATTCCCGGTGGCTGGGGTGGCCAAGGTGTCTTCAACGTGATCTCGTCGGTCAGGAACCCCGACACCGGCGTCTATGACGACGTGCGGCATGGATCGAGCTTCATAATCCAGGCCTCGCTGACCGGGGCCAAGTGCCCTCCGGTCAAGACGATCCTGACCTACTCGCAGGCGGCGACCAACGAGAAGTCGAAGCACTTCTCGGACCAGACGAAGGTGTTCTCCGACAGGGAGTGGATCACCGACCGCTTCTGCGACAACCAGCAGAAGAAGTCACCCGGCCTGAAGGTGGCCAAGCTGAACGGCGGCTCCAACGCCGCCGAAAAGGGCGGCTGGTAGCAGCGCAGGCTCTGCCCGGAGCGGGCCGGTTGGCCCGCTCCGGCGCACGACCCCGGCCTGTCGATTGAGGATTGACGGTCGATTCAGGCGTCTGGCCGGAAGTCACCAGCTGCCGCCTTCGACGCAGCCACTGCCCGGTGCGACTTATAATGCGGGTACCGATTGACGAGTCAATCAACTGTCCGTCGATCGTCCCCGATGAAGGCAGCCGTCGTCCAGATCAACTCCTCCGCCGACCGTGACCGCAACCTGGAGGTTGCCGCCACACAGGTCAGGGCGGCCGCCGGGGACGGCGCCGATTTCGTGGTTCTTCCCGAGAAGTGGCCGCTCATGGCGACCGGGGACGAGCTGCTGGCCGGGGCCGAGCCGATCGACGGCCCGGCGATCTCCGCGGCCCGTGCCTGGTCGCGGGAGCTGGGCATCCACCTTCTCGCGGGCAGCTTCACCGAGAGCCACGGCGAAAGTGACCTGCCGAGCAATACGTCGCTGCTGATCTCACCCGGTGGCGAGATCGTCGCGCTCTACCGCAAGCTGCACATGTACGACGTCGAAGCCGGTGGCGTGACCTACCGGGAGTCGGCTTTCGAGGCGGCCGGAGACCGGTTCGTGGTCGGTGAACTCGAGCAGGGGGGAGCCGGCGGCGACGGGCGGACCGACGGCGCGAGAGTGGGCCTGACGATCTGTTACGACCTGCGTTTCCCCGAGCTCTACCGCGCCCTGCTCGACCTGGGGGCGACCGTGTTCACCGCACCGTCGGCCTTCACCGCCGCGACCGGCCGCGATCACTGGGAGGTCCTGGTCCGGGCTCGCGCGATCGAAAACCAGGCCTTCGTGCTGGCCGCCAACCAGATCGGCCGCACCGCACCGGAGTTCGACTCCTGGGGGCACTCGATGATGGTCGATCCCTGGGGGCGGATTCTGGCCGGGGTGGAAGAGGGCGAAGGATTCGCGGTCGCCGAGCTCGACTTCGAGCAGCAGGCCGATATCCGGGAACGGCTGCCGGCACTGGATCACCGCCGCCCGGAGCTGTTCGCGGCGATCCGGCAGGGGGGTACATCCGATGGCTCGTGAGGCCGCCCCTGAGCGTCGCCGGCAGATCCTCGATGCGGCGGTGCGGGTCTTTGCCCGCCAGGGTTTTCACTCGACCCGGGTCGCCGACATCGCCGACGAGGCCGACGTGGCGTACGGTCTGGTCTACCACTACTTCTCCTCCAAGGAGAACCTGCTCAACGAACTGTTCCAGGAGCGCTGGTCGTTGCTGCTGGAGGCGATCGACGAAGCCGACCGGAGCTCGTCGACCCCACAGGAGAAACTGGCGGTCGCGGCCGGCTTCATCATCGATTCCTACCGCTACGACCCCGAACTGATGAAGGTGATCATCGTCGACGTCACCCGGGCCGCCGATTCGTTCGGAAGGACCCACCTGGAGCAGATCAATGCCGCCTACACGCTGATCGCGAAGATCGTGGCCGAAGGCCAGGCCGAAGGAGTGTTTCGCGATGACATCGACTCACGGTTTGCCTCGATGACCTTTTACGGCGCCATCGAGCAACTGCTCTCCGGGTGGATCTTCGGCCTGATACCGGCGACCGATCGCGATCTCGACGAGGCCCGCGGGCTGGTCGTCAGGACGATCTGTGAAGGGCTCGAGAAGCGGTGAGGCATGTCCGCGGGTCGGGCGGGTATTGTGACGGGAGATATGGATAACGAAATCGTCAAACGACTTACCTGGAGCGGGATGCTCACCATCACCAGCGCGATCGCCAGCCTGATCGCGGCCCGGTTGACCGCTATCGCATACCGCCGCTTCTTCGGCGAGGATCCCCCGGAGTAGCCTTGAGTCCCCCGGACCCGAACCGCCCGGACCCGAACCGCCCGGACGCCGACAAGACGGTCGGCGAGCTCGTCTTCGAGGTCAGCGAGCACACTTCCAACCTGATCCGCGAGGAAATCGAGCTGGCCAAGACCGAGGTCAGCGAAAAGGTAGAAACCCTGATCCGCGGGTCGGTCGTCGGAATCGCCGCCGGCATATTCGCCTTCCTCGCGTTGATCCTCCTGATGCACGCGTTTGCGCTCGGGCTGAATTCGCTCTTCTTCTCGGGTGAGCCGTGGGCCGGCTACCTGATCGAGGCCGTGTTGTTCATCCTCATCGCCGCCGGAGCCGGCGCGTTTGCCTACCGTTCATTCGAAGAGGCCGGTCCTCCGGTTCCGACCGAGGCAATCAACGAAGCCCAGAAGACCAAGGCACTCCTGACCAGCGGCGAGGAGGAAGAGGAGCAAGGATGAGCGAAAAAGCCGGATCTGAACCGTTCGAGCGTCCTCCGGGAGCATCTCCGGAAGGCTCCGGGTCGGGTGCACCTGCGCCCAGACCGGTGACCGGCGAACCGGCCCGCCGGGGCGGCCCCGGCGCGTCGGGCGGCTCCCAGGCGGCCGGGCCGAAGCGTAGTTCGGCCCAGATCCGCTCCGACATCGAGAACCAGCGCGAGCAGCTCGGGCAGTCGGTGGATCACCTCCGGGACCGGGTCAACGACTTGACCGACTGGCGTGGCCAGCTGCGCAAGCACCGCAAGGCGATCGTGGTCGGCGCGGTCGCGACCGGATTCGTGGCCGGCGGCCTGATGGCCCTGCGTCGCCGCTGAATCAGCCGTAGTTCTGCCGGCGGAAGACGTCGTCGGTTATCGAGGAGACCCGGTCGAGGAAGAGAACCCCGTCGAGGTGGTCGATTTCGTGGAGGAAGCATCGGGCCTCGAAGCTGCGGACCTCGATCTCGCCGCCGGCGTGGCGGACCGTGGCCGAGCGGGGGCGTCTCACGTTTGCGGTCAGGTCGGGCAGGCTGAGACAGCCCTCCCGGCTGACCTTTGACCCCTCGGAACGGGCCACCACCCGAGGGTTGACCATGGCGACGAGCCCATGGGGCTGCTTCACTTTGGGGTGTCCGGTCAGGTCCACCACGGCTATCCGTACCGGTTCACCGATCTGCGGCGCGGCCAGGCCGACGCAGTGGTCGAATGAGCGCATGGTGTCGATCAGGTCGGCCGTGACCTGCTCGATCTGCGCGCCCTGTGCCGGTGCGCACACCTGCTTGAGCACCGGGTCCGGGTAGGTGAGGACCTCGCGGACCGCCACGACCGCTCAGAGCACTTCGGAGTCGAGCTCGGCCAGATTGACTTCGACCCGGCGATCGGCGGCCATGTCGTCCAGTGCCCGCTCGAGCCCGGCCGGGTCGTCCGGGACCACCAGTTCCATCATCATCGTGTAGAGCGCCGACTCGGCGTCACCGGTACGCCTGGTGCGCAGGTCGGTCACGTTCACCCCGCGGGCGGCGATCAGCTCCGCCACTTCGTGCACGATCCCGGGCCGGTCCTCGCCGTAGACGGTCAGGACATGGGTCGGTCCGGCGCCCCGGTCGAGCCGCTCGACCGGACTCACGGTAACCCCGCCGAGGCCGAATTCCCGGCCGACCTCCTCGAGGCTGAGCGTAAGCTGCCCGACCTCGGTCCCGTCCGGCACCGAAACCAGCAGCATGACCGCGAAGTGGCCGTGGAGGATCGACATCTGGGAGTCGTCCACATTGCCCCCGGCATCGAGCAGGGTCCCGGTGATCGCCGCGACGATCCCCGGCCGGTCCCGGCCTATCGCGGTCACCGCCAGATTCAAAACTTGGACCCGACCAGTTCGGTGGGAACCGTGCCCAGAGCGACCAGCCCGGGCCCGGCGTGACAGCCGATCACGGTCGACATCTCGTCGAGGAACGCTCCCTCGCACTGGAAGACCTCACGGCAGTGGGCGGCCAACTCGCCCGCCAGTTCGGGCGCCTGTATGTGCTGGGCGGTCCAGGTCATCTCTCCGGAGGTGGCCAGTTCACTGGCCCGATCCTTCAACCGCTGCATCGCCCGGGAGCGGGTGCGGACCTTCTCGACCGGCTTGACGGTTTCTTCCAGCGTGACCAGCGGCTTGATCCTCAGGGCTCCGCCGATCCAGGCCTGGGCGCCGCCGATCCGGCCGCCCTTGCGCAGGTACTCGAGCGTTTCAACCATGATCAGGGTGTCGACCCCGTTGCGGGCCGACTCGATGCGCTCGACCACGCCTTCGACCGGCTGGCCGTCGGCAATCGCGTTCGAGGCGGCCAGCGTGCACATGGCCAGTCCTCCGGCGCTGGTGCGGGAGTCGACCACGGTGATGCGCTCGCCACCCTTGCCGTCGGCTTCGAGTTGGGTCGCGGCCTGACGGGCGGCATCGCAGGTTCCCGAGATCGCTGCTGACAGGTGGAGCGAGACGATTTCCCTACCCTCGGCCAGCAGCGGCTCGTACACGGACATGAAGTCACCGATCGACGGCTGGGAGGTGGTGGTCAGTTGCGGGCTCTCGAGCACGGTCTTGTAGAACGACTCGTAGTCGGTGATTTCGTCCTCTCGGCGTTCCTCGCCATTGAGGACGACGTAGAGGCTGATCACCTTGACATCCAGCCGGTCGCTGTCTTCCGGGCTGAGTGATGCGGTGGTATCGGTGACCAGAGCTATGCCGCTGTCAGGAGCCACGTAACGGTTCTATCAGACCTGCCATGGTCGGTCGGGAATCGCCGCTTCGATCGCGATCGTGGCCAGACCCGTTCCGTACCGGTGCCGGGCTGCCGGAAATCGCTTCTTCCCGGGCGACCGGGCCGGCAGGGCCCCGAGACGGGCCGGAATCGGCCAGTGCCGGGTACCGCGCCTCCGAGGCGGTATCATTCGCGGCATGAGCGATGTGCCCGAGACAATCACCCTGACCGAAAAGGCTGCCGAAAAGATCGACGAGTTGATCGGCGATCAGCCGGAAGGCCAGGAGCAGGCCCTGCGGGTTGCGGTCCGCGGCGGCGGCTGCTCCGGGTTCCAGTACGCGCTCGCTTTCGACTCCAAGGGTGAAGACGACCACCTCTTCGAGCACCGGGGCGTCTCGGTGATCGTCGACAAGGTCAGCATGCAGTTCGTGATCGGCTCCGAGGTCGACTACGTGGAAGGGCTCACCGGAGCCGGCTTCCAGGTCAATAACCCGAACGTCGTCGCCGCCTGTGGCTGCGGCTCGTCGTTCCAGGTCAAGGACGAAGCCGAAGAGTCGGTCCCGGCCTGACGGCCGGGCGGTGCCTTCGCCTCAGGAGCCTTCGATTTTCATCGGCGGGCTCTGGTACGACCCGGCGTCTGCTGCCGCGGGGTCGGGTTCTTCAGCCTCCGCCGGGGCAGGCTGTTCGACACCCATGAGTGCGGCCAGCTCGCCGTCGGCGTACATCTCTTCGACGATTTCGGCTCCCCCGATCAAATCGCCGTTGACGTAGAGCTGGGGAAAGGTCTCCCATTCGGAGATCTCGCTGGTCACCTCGCGCAACGGCTGGAGTGCCGGCAGAACATCGACCGCGCCGTACTCGACGCCGATCTGATCGAGGACCTGGACCGTCCTCATCGAAAAGCCGCAGCGCGGGGCGGTCGGCGTGCCCTTCATGAAGAGCAGCACCGGGTTCTCGGAGATCAACTCCCGGACGCGTTCGGTCAATTCCTGATCGGCCATGGTCTGATGCTAGATGATCGCGCGGTCCGGCTCCCGGCAGAGCCACATCCGAGCGGTCAGTTGAGGATCCTGATCGTCAGCGCGTGAATCGTGCCGTCGTCGAAGCGCTCTCTCACCGCGGCCTTGACCAGCCGGTGCTGGTTGATGCGGGTCAGGCCCTCGAACTGGGGAGCGCTGACCTCGGCCCTGAGGTGGTCGCCGGTTCCGGTTTCATCGATCACCTCGGCGCTGGAGCCCGGCAGGGCCGCTTCGATCATCGCTTTCAGTTCGGGAAGGTCGGCGGCCATCGTGCGGCAGGCTACCTGGTGGCCGGGTCGACGGCGGCGTCGAGCATTTCTTCCACCCGCACGAACTTGACCCGTGGCCGGCCATGCGGCTCGCCGCGGCCGACTTCGGCCCGGTCGATCGCCTGCCAGTCGCCAAAGGTGACGAAGTTGACCCCGCGATCGGCCAGCAGGTCCTCGATCGCGGCGGGTTCCGGTTCGGGAGGGTCGAGCAGGGCGCCTTCGCCGACGTCGGCCAGTAGCTGGTCGACCGTTTCCTGGGCGCATTTCTTGTTGGTCCCGATCACCCCGGAAGGGCCCCGCTTGATCCAGCCGGCCGTGTAGTGGCCGGTGCGATGGCCGCTGTCGTGGCCTTCGAGGACCCGGCCGTCCCGGTTCAGGATCGTGCCCCGCTTCTCGTCAAACGGGACACCCCGGAGCGGGATCCCGGTGTACCCGACCGAGCGCAGGACCAGCTGACACTCGATCTCTTCGCGCCCACCGGTGTCACGGGCCCTGAGCGTCCCGTTGTCATCGATCAGCTTGTTGCGCCCGATGACCACGCTCCTCACCCGGTCGTCGCCCCGGATCTCGACCGGCGACGTGAGATAGCGCAGGACGACCCGTCTGCCTCTGCCCGCCGGGTCTTTCTCCGCGAAGTTCCCGATGATCTCGACGTT
>JBGUDX010000069.1:0-7268 GCA_041821645.1 Acidobacteriota bacterium | reverse complement strand
GGAGGCGATGTCATCTCCGAACGGGGTCTCACGCTCGCGGATCGCGATCACCGTGAAGGCGGCGAGGTTCATCAGGGCGTAGGCGGCGAGGTAGAAGATCAGGGCGTTGACGCCGACCTCGGTCGCGACCAGCAGGGCGACGAGCATGTAACCGGCCTGGGCGATGCCGGAGTAGCCGAGCATCCGCTTGAGCGAGGTCTGCGCGAGTGCGCCGACGTTGCCGACCACCATCGAGATCGCCGCCAGGGCCGCCAGCATCACGTCCCACTGGTCGATCAGCGGCACCAGGGCGACCAGGAAGAAGCGGGTGAAGATCGCGAACGCGGCCGCCTTGGTCGCGACCGCCATGAACGCGGTGACCGGGGTCGGCGCGCCCTGGTAGACGTCCGGGGTCCATTGGTGGAACGGCGCGATTGAGACCTTGAACGAGAGCCCGACCGCGACCATGCCGATGCCGACCAGGACCAGCGAATCGTTGATCAGTTCAGAGCCGCCGTCATTGAATGCCTGGGAGATCTCGGCGAAGCCGGTGGCGCCGGAGCCGCCGTAGACCATGGCCAGGCCGTAGAGCAGGGTGGCCGATCCGACCGAGCCGACGATCAGGTATTTGAGCCCGGACTCGAGCGACTCGCGGCGCCGCAGGTTGGTCGCGCAGAGCGCGTAGAGCGGGATCGAGAGCAGCTCCAGGGCGATGAAGAAGGTGAGGATGTTCTGGGCCTGGGTCAGCATGACCATGCCGAGCACCGAGCCGAGCAGCAGGCCGAGGAAGTCGCTCTGGCCGGCCTGCGAGGTAGCGGGGTCGTCCCTGGAGAGCAGGATCGCCACCGCGGCCGAGACCACTACCAGCAGCGATAGCGTGACCGCCAGCCCGTCGATCCGCAGCGCCCCGGAGACCAGGTCGGCCTCGGTCCCCCACTGCCAGATCAGGCAGCCCGCGGTCACCGTCAGGGTGAGCAGCGCCAGGGCCGGGCCGAACCGCTTGACCGAGTCGAAAACCGCGACCAGCACGACCACGACCAGGCCGACGGTCAGGCTGATGATCGGCGACAGCCCGGCGTAGTCGATCGAGGGGGCGTCGAAGATCACTCCGAGTCCTCCCCGTGACCCTCGGCCTCGGATTCGGCGGAACCTTCGCCCGCTCCGGAGCTCGCCACGATCTCGGCCTCGGTTCCCGCTTCGGCCTCATCGAACACCTCGACCACGTTCTCGGCCACCGCCGGCTCGGAACTGTGGACGATCAGCTGCGGGCTGAACGCCAGCACGACCACGCAGATCACCATCGGCAGGATGATCAGCGCGTCCGGCAGTGAGATCTCCCGCGAATCGGCCCCTTCGGGCAGCGGGTTGTGCATGGTGCGCTGGTACATCCTGAGCGCGTAGAAAGCCGCCCAGACGACCCCGCTGGAAGCGACGATCGCGATTGCTACGTCGGTCTGCCAGATGCCGTTGAGGATGAAGAACTCACCGATGAAGTTGGCCGAGGCCGGGATCGCCAGCGTGGCCATGGTCACGATCAAGAAGATCGCCGCGAACACCGGGGCGCGCTTGGCCAGCCCGCCCATCGGCCCCAGCTTCTCGGTGCCGGTCCGCTCGGCGATCAGGGCGACGATCAGGAAGGCCGGGACCACGACCAGTCCATGGTTGACCATCTGCAGCACCGCCCCCTCGGAGCCGGATTCGTTCAGCGCAAAGATGCCGGCCGTGATGAAGCCGAGCTGGGCTACCGAAGAGAAGCCGAGGATCAGCCGCAGGTCGAACCTGGTGAATGCCATGAACGAGCCGTAGACGATCGAGCCGACCGCGACGATCAGCATCGCCGTCTGGAACAGCTCGGTCGCGTCGGGCATGATCGGCAGCACCACACGGAGGAAGCCGTAGGCCCCGACCTTGGACAGCACCGCAGAGAAGACCGCCAGGACGGGAAGCGGTGCCGCCCGGTAGGAATCGGGCATCCATCCGTGGAGCGGGAAGACCGGCATCTTGACCAGGAACGCTGCCGCGAAGAACCAGAAGATCCAGTTCTGGGAGCCACTCGGCAGCCCCTTCTCGGTCAGCTCGGCGATCGAGAAGGTGAGCGGGCCGCCATCGGCCGCGATCACTCCGACCGCGATCCCGCCGACCAGCATCAGCAGCGATCCGATCAGGGTGAAGATGATCATCTTCAGGGTCGCGGACTGAACCGATACGCCGTCGCGGTCGCTCCCCCAGATCCCGAACAGGAAGTAGAACGGCACGATCATCAGGTCGAAGAAGAGCACGAACAGGATCAGGTCCTGGGCGAGGAACGCACCGAGGGTGGCAGTCTCGCCGGCGGCCAGCATCAGGTAGAAAAGGCCGGGCCGCTCGACCCCGCGAAGCGCCGAGAACGCGATCGCCGGAATCCAGGCGAGAGCGGTCAGCAGCACCAGGAAAATAGAGATGCCGTCAACCCCGAGGCTGTAGTCGATCCCGAGGCCGGGGATCCAGTCGGTTTCGACCACATACTGCATGCCGCCGTCGGGGTCGAAACCGGCCAGAACCGCGATCGCCAGGGCGAACGTGATCACGGCACCGGTCCCGGCCACCCACGGGGCGAACCGCTTCGGCACCAGCATGGCGATCAGTCCGAAAACGAGCGGGGTCCAGAGCACCGAATTAAGCATCAGATGCTCACAATCAGGAAGTAGAGGCCGATCGCGACGATGCCGAACAGCATCAGCACCGCATAGCCGCGCAGCATTCCGGTCTGGATTTCACGCACGCCGGCCCCGGCCGTGCGGACCAGATAGACGGTGCCGCGGGTCAGTCCGTTGATCAGGTCGCCCTCGACGAAGTTGTTGAAGAACCGGCCGAGTCCCTTGATCGGGTTGACGATCAGGAAGTCGAAAATCTCGTCGAAGTACCACTTGTTGAACAGCAGTGAGTGCACACGGGGAAAGCGCTTCAGCAGAGCAGGGGGAATCCCCGGCTTCCTGACGTAGACGAACCATGTCACCAGGAGCCCGAACAGCGAGATCGCTGCGCCCTTGCCGAGGCCGATCCAGGATTCGCTGGTTGACGGGTGAATCTTGCTGAGCGGCGAGTCCTCGAAGGTCGGCTCAAGGAATGAGGTGGCCACCTCGTCGACGCCGGGTATCTGGAGCAGCCCCCCGAACAGGGCGAGGAAGCCGAGTACGGCCATGCCGATCTTCATGCCGATCGCCTGCTCGGCGATGTGGTGCTCCTTGCCCGGGTAGCCGACGTCGGTGTCTTCGGGTTCGAGGGTGTGCGGGTTGACCGGCTTGCCGTGCACGACCTCGCCGGTCTCGATCAGGTGCTCGGCCTCATCGCATGGCGGTCCGGGCAGGATCCGGAAGACGATCCGGTACGAGTAGATCGCGGTCAGGAACGCCCCGATCAGCATTCCCACGGCCAGCACTTCATAGAAGCCGCCGCGAAAAGTCGCGTAGTCAATGATCTCGTCCTTGGAGAACCAGCCGGAGGTGCCGGGAAAGGCGGCCAGGGTGAATGAGCCGATCACCAGCATCGCCGCGGTGAACGGCATGGCCTTGCCGAAGCCCCTCATCTTGTCGATGTTCTGCATGTTGGCCATCGCCGCGATGATCGAGCCGGCCGCCATGAACAGGAGGGCCTTGAAGAAGGCGTGGGTCATCATGTGGAACATCCCGGCCGAGTAGGCGCCGATCGAGACCCCGACGATCATGTAGCCGATCTGGCTCATGGTCGAATAGGCGATTATCCGCTTGAGATCGACCACCACGATCGCGATCGTGCCGGCGATAAGCAGCGTCACCACCCCGACCACCGCCGCAAGGTCGGCGGCCGTCGGAGCCAGCTCGAACAACGGGTGGGTCCGGGCGATCAGGTAGACGCCGGCGGTGACCATGGTCGCGGCGTGGATCAGCGACGAGACCGGGGTCGGGCCCTCCATCGCGTCGGCCAGCCAGGTGTGGAACGGCATCTGGGCCGACTTCGCGAACGCGCCGACCAGCAGCAGCAGGCAGATCGCGACGACCGTCCATTCGTTGGTGGTGAAAGCCTCGGGGGCGCGCTCGAACACGGTTTGGTAGTCGACCGACCCGAGCTCGCGGAAGATCAGGATCGCCGCCAGGTAGAGGCCGACGTCGCCGATCACGTTGATCACGAACGCTTTCATGCCGGCCTTGGTCGCGGTCTCGCGCCGGTACCAGAAGCTGATCAGGGCGTAGGAGGCGAAGCCGACCAGGGCCCAGCCGACGGTCAGCAGGATGAAGTTGCCGGCCAGGACCAGGACCAGCATCGAGAAGACGAAGAAGTTGAGGTAGCTGAAAAAGCGGTGGTAGCCCTCATCCGACTTCATGTACGAATAGGAGTAGATGTGGATCAACGTCGAGACCCCGGTGACCACCATCACCATGTAGACCGAGAGCGGATCGACGTAGATCCCGAGGTCGATCTTGAAGTCGCCGACCGCGGCGTACTCCCAGAGGCTGGAGGCGACGTAGCGGGATTCGGACGGCTCACCCTGAAGCGTCACCAGGGTGGCGATGCCGCAGATGAACGCGGCGGCCACCGCGCCGATCCCGATCAGACCGGCCACCCGTACGGGCAGGACCCGGAAGCCGAACCCGATCACCAGCGAACCGAGCAGCGGGAAGAGCAGGACGAGCCAGCCCCAGGTTGCCGCGCTCATCCCTCGAGCTCCTTCATCTCATCGACGTTGAGCGGCAGGCGACGGCGGAACATGGCCACGACCAGGCCGAGCCCGACCACGACCTCACTGGCGGCGACCACCAGCACGATCAGGACCATCACCTGGCCGTCCTGGTTGCCGAGCATGCGGCTGAAGGCCAGAAACGCCAGCGCCCCGGCGCTGAGCATCAGCTCGAGGCAGAGCAGGATGACCACCGGATTGCGCCGGATCATCACTCCGGTGAAGCCGATGCCGAACAGGAGGGCCGACAGCACGAGATACCACTCGATCGCCATCAGCCCGGTTCCTTTTCGTCCCGTTTGCGGCCGGCAAGGACGATCGCCGCCACGGCCGCAATCAGCAACAGCAGTGAGGCCGCCTCGAAGGCGATCAGGAAGTCTTCGAGCATCAGCTGCCCGACCGCTTCCGGTGAGCCGAAACCGGCGGCGATGTCGGACGGACCCTCAGTGCCGAGAGCGGTCAGCGACGATCCGAGCACGGCTATCGAGATCTCGATGAACAGCGCCAGCGCGAGAATCGGCCCGATCACCCTGAGCCGGGGCGAGGCGTCGAGCAGCGGCTCGTCTGTGCCGCCGATGTACGCGGCGACGAACACGTAGAGCACCATGACCGCGCCGGCGTAGACCACGATCTGGGCGGCGGCCAGAAACTGTGCCCTGAGCAACAGGAAGATCCCGGCCAGGAAGACCAGGTGGACGACCAGCGAGAGCACGCTGTAGAACGGGTTGCGCAGGGCGACCACTCCGACCGCGCCGCCGATCGCACCGATCGCACCGGCAAAGAAGGCCAGTTCGACCATTACTCGCCCTCTCCCCTCAGCGGAGCCCGCTCGATCGGCTCGGCCAGCAGCATCTCCTTGGTGAAGATCAGGTCGGAGCGGTTGTAGTCGGCCATCTCGTAGTCGTGGCCCATGGTGATCGCGTCAAACGGGCATGCCATCTCGCAGTAGCCGCAGAAGATGCAGCGGGCGAGGTTGATCTCATAGACCGCGGCGTAGCGCTCGCCGGCCGACACCCGGTCATCGGGGTCGTTCTCGGCGGCGACCACCCGGATGCATTCGGCCGGGCAGGCAGCCGCACAGAGTGAGCAGCCGACGCATTTCTCCAGATCCGAGTCCTCGAACTTATGCAGCTTGTGACGGCCCCGGAAGCGCGGATAGACCGGGGTCTTCTCCTCCGGATACTGGATCGTCACCGGCTTTTCGAACAACCGGCCCATGGTGGTACGCAGGCCGCGAAGCGTCTCGCCGAAGGCGCGGTACGCCCCGCCCATGCCCCCTGGCTCGGGACCCCGGGGGACCACCTTGATCTCTTCCGGGCGAATGCTCATGTCGCCACCACCAGGATCGCGGTGACCAGGACGTTCAGGGTCGCCAGGGGAAGCAGGATCTTCCAGCCGAAGCTCATCAGCTGGTCGTAGCGGAAGCGCGGCAGCGTGGCCCTGATCCAGATGAAGAATCCGGTCACCACCAGCATCTTGGCCAGCATCCAGATCGGGTCCAGCCAGTCGGGGCCGGGACCCATCCAGCCGCCAAGGAACATGCTCGACGCGATTCCGGCAACGATCAGGATCTCGATGTATTCGGCGAACATGTAAGAGCCGAAACGCATGCCTCCGTATTCGGTGCCGTAACCGGCGACCAGTTCGGCATCGGCCTCGGGCAGGTCGAACGGCACGCGGTTGGTCTCGGCGAACCCGGCGACCATGAAGATCAGGAATCCGACGATCTGGGGAACCACGAACCAGATGTCGCCCTGGGCCTTGACGATGTCGACCAGCGAAAGCGAGCCGGCCATCATCACCACGCCGAGCAGTGACAGGCCCATCGCGATCTCATAGGAGATCAGCTGCGCGGCCGAACGCATCGCCCCGAGGAAGCTGTATTTGGAGCCAGAGGCCCAGCCGCCGAGCAGAAGGCCATAGAAGGCGATCGAGCTGAACGCGAAGAAGTAGAGGATCCCGATCGGCACGTCGATTCCGTATAGGCCGACCCCGTTCTGGACGTCGCCGAACGGCAGGATCGCCAGCGTGATCACCGCCGAGAATATGGTCAGCGCCGGAGCTACCTCGTACAGGTACGGAACCGCCGCCTTGGGCCGGAACCCCTGCTTGGAGAGCAGTTTGCCGACGTCGGCCAGGGGCTGCATCATTCCGTACGGCCCGACCCGGTTGGGGCCGTAGCGCTGCTGGAAGCGCCCGAGCAGCTTGCGTTCGGCCACCAGGAGGATCGGCACGATCATCAGGATCACGAGGAAGATCACCAGCGACTTGACGACCATGATCCAGGTCGCATCGACGAAGTCCGTATCGGCAAGAAGTGGAACCGGCACGCCTATTCGTCCCCGCCCGCAGCGTCGCCGTCGCCGGCATCCGGGGCATCGTCGTCAGGCTGTGATTCGCCGCCCGCGGTCACCAGGTCGAGTTTCGTTTCCGGTTTGCCGATCTCGACCGCTGCCGGACGGCCGTTCGCGAAGACGTTGGCGTTGCCCTCGATCGTGCCTTCGATCAGAAAGCAGGTTCCTTCCGGCATCGTCCCGCGGATCGCCACCCGGGCGTTGACTTCGGTATCGCCCGCCCTGACCGACACCTCGTCTCC
>JBGUDX010000068.1:0-7332 GCA_041821645.1 Acidobacteriota bacterium | reverse complement strand
AGTTGAAGCTCCGCCAGGCCCAGAACAGAGCGGCCGCGCCCACGCCGAGCCAGACGAGCCGGTTGAGCAGGAGGGCGCCGCCGAGCGGCGGCAGGCCCTCCAGTTGCGGCCGCGGCCTTTTCGCGAGCAGCTTGATCCCGAAGTTGAGGCCGATCGCGGCCGGGCCGATCAGCGATGCGGCGAGCCAGCGTCGGCGCCTCGGGGGGTCCACGGCGGCCCCGGCCAGGCCGATCCCTAACCAGAGGTAGCCGTTCTCGCCGCTGGCGGCGATCAGTCGGGCCGCCCGCTCCGCGAACGGAGCGTGACCGCGGGTTCGCATCAGATAGAGCAGGGAGAGGTCGGCGTCCCTCATCGGCCGGTCATCGCCCCGGGACCGTTCACCTGCCGGCTAGAAGCCGACCTTCTGGTCCGAGGAGGAGATCCGCACGAATATGACCTTGGCCAGATCGACCGCGAGCGTGCCTTCCTCATTGGCGACTTCGTGCCAGCCCTGGCCGGCTCCGAGCGCCCCGCGAAGCTCCTTCAGTTCCTCGTCCTTGAGCCGGACCGGCAATACCTGTCCGCCGTCGAAACCGATCTCGACCCGGTTGAGCGCCGGCATCAGTGCGATCCCTCGGCCGGCTGGACGATCTCGGTCAGCACCGATCCGGTCGAAGCCGGGTGGACGAAGGCCACCCTGCTACCGCGGATCCCGGTGCGTGGGGTCCGGTCGATCATCTTCATCCCGGCCGCCTCGACCTGGGCCAGGGTCTTTTCGATGTCGTCGACCGAATAGGCAACGTGGTGCAGCCCGCCGCCGTTCTTCGCGATGAACTTGCCCACCGGGGTGTCGGGCCCGAGCGGAGAGAGCAGCTCGACGTGTCCTTCGCCTACGTCGAGCAGCACCGCCTCGACGCCCTGGGACTCGACGGTCTCGCGATGGACGAGCTCCATCTCGAAACCCCGCTCATAAAGCTTTATCGCCGCGTCGAGATCCTCGACCGCGACTCCGATGTGGTCTATCCGCTTGAACATCAGGTCGGGATCCTAACTGTCGGCGGTGCCGGGCAGGTCGGCGGTGCCGAGCAGCTTCGGTGGCAGCCAGGCGAACAGGTTCTCCATCAGCTCGACGTCGGCGACGGCCACCCGTTCGTCGGCCCCGTGAACCAGAGGCTTGGTCTCGGCCAGGCCCATCGCCCGCTGGGGGCAGAAACCGAACACGGTCGCACCGAACGCTTTGCGGAACCAGTGAGAGTCGGAGAAGCCGGGCATGACCAGCGGCAGCACCCCCGCCCCCGGCTCGATCTCTTCGACCCACTGTTCGATCGCCTCGGCCAGCGGCCCCCCGTAATCGGAGCGGTTACCGACCACCGGGTCGTTGAACTCGATCGACCAGTCGCCGTCTCCGAGGATCGCCTCGATCCTCTCCAGCGCCTCGGCCCCGGTCATCCCCGGAGGGGTGCGGCAGTCAACCACCAGTTCGGCCCGCGAGGGGATCACGTTCTCCCGGCTCGAGGCCGAGGCCATGGTCGGAGCGAGGGTGACCCCGAGCATCGGGTCGGCCAGCAGTTTCGCCAGAAGCGGGTCGGCCTCCTCGATCTCGGCCAGGGCCAGATCGAGATCAGCCGGGACGTGGCCGAGCAGGCGCTCGAGGAAGCGGTCGGTGTCCGGGGTCGATTCACGCGGCGGCTGGTCGTGGAGCCGGGGCAGGGCGGGGGCAAGCTTGAGCAGGGCGTTGTCGCCCACCCCGGGGATCGAGCCGTGCCCGGCGACACCCTCGGTCCGGATCGTGAACCGGAAGGTCCCCTTCTCACCGACCGAGAGCGTGAAGAAGCGGCGACCGTTCATCTCGACCATCTCCCCGGCTCCCTCGTTGATCACCAGGTCGCATCGCACCTTCTCGGGCACCGATTCGCAGAGCCACTTGGCCCCGAAATGGGCGCCGGTCTCTTCGTCGGCCGCCACGACCAGCAGCAGATCGCCGTTGGCCGGCCGCCAGCCGGCCTCGGCCAGCCTCAGGCAGGCGGTCGTCTCCGAGGCCACCTGGTCTTTCATGTCGAGCGCGCCACGCCCCCAGATGTAACCGTCGATCTTCTCGCCCGACCAGGGGTCGCGTTGCCACTCGGCAGGATCGGCGGGAACCGTGTCGACGTGACTGATCAACGCGAGGGTCGGGCCGGGCCCGGCGCCCCGGAGCCGGGCCACCAGGTTGGGGCGCTCGGGGACCTTGGCCGGCAACTCGCACTCCCAGCCGGCTCCCTCGAGCAGCCCCCTGAGAAAGGTGAGGGCCTCGCCTTCGTTGCCCGGCGGGTTGACCGTGTTGAACCGGATCAGGTGCTGAAGAATCTCGGGCGCGTTCACCTGGCCAGTATCCCACCGGCCGGCCGGGGGCCGCCGGCTCCGGCCCGGGCACTCAGGCGACGATCGCCTGCACCGCCATCGCCAGCCCGGAGACCACCAGGATCACGGAGAATGCCGTGAGCAGCCGGTCCTCGCTGATCCGCCCGGTGAAACGTGCTCCGAGCCAGGCAGCCGGTATCGCGGCCGCCGCCCCGACCAGCAGGATTCCCCAGTCGATCCCGCCGGGAAGGTGGCCGATCAGCCCGCCGACTCCGACGACCACGCCGACCGCCGCGTTGGTCCCGGCGGCGCTCTTCGGCTTCACCCCCATGTACTTGAGCATCGCCGGCAGGCGGAGCGATCCCAGGATGAGACCGACGAACCCGCCGAGCAGGCCCACCGCGAACCCGATCAGAACCGCCTCGACCAGAAGCCTGGAGGTTTGCGGTTCCGGTCCGACCTCGGTCCGGGCGGGGTCCCTCATGCGCCAGACCTCGACCGCTCCGTAGAGCACGACGACCGAGATCGCCCCGAGAAGGAACTGCTCCGGGAAGACCCCGGTCAGCAGGCCGCCGGCGATCGCCCCGACCAGCGAACTCGGCGCCATCCAGAGGAACAGCCGCAGATTTACCCGGCCGTGCTGCCAGTGGACTATCGCCGCGGTGAGTGCGGCAGCACCCGAGATCGCGACGTTGGCGCCGGCCGCGGCGGCGGCTGAACTGCCGATCAGCACCACCAACGGCAGCCGCAGGTTGCCGAGCACCAGGCCGACCGTGCCGCCGGCGAAAGAGACGGCAAACGACCAACCGAAAAGGATCGCGATCTCGGCCGGGCTCATGTCACGGTGTCTAGCACGACGGCCGACCGGTCCGGTTGCCGGGCGCCGGGCGCGGCTTCATACTCGTGTTCAATGTCAGAGCAGCTGTTCGATTCGGATGAACACGGCCCTCCGCCGGTTGCGGATCCGGGCCGGGACGCGCCCCTGGCGGCCCGGATGCGGCCGGTCAGGCTCGAAGACCTGGTCGGCCAGGATCACATCCTCGGACCCGGCACGGCCCTGCGCGGAGCGATCGAGGCCGGCCGGCCCCACAGCGCGATCCTCTATGGCCCGCCGGGCAGCGGCAAGACCACTCTGGCGCGGATCGTCGCGACGACGTCCGACGGTGCGTTCGAGGAGGAGTCGGCGGTCAACGCCGGGCGGCCCGAGATCCGTGCGGTGATCGGGCGGGCCGAGGAGCGCCGGCGGCTGTCCGGCCGTCGCACGGTCCTCTTTCTCGACGAGATCCACCGTTTCAACAAGGCCCAGCAGGACGCGTTGCTCCCGGCGGTGGAGAGTGGGATCCTGACCCTGATCGGGGCGACCACCGAGAACCCGTACTTCGAGGTCAACTCGGCCCTGATCTCGCGTTGCCAGGTCTATGAGATGACCGCTCTGGGGCCACCCGAGATCCACGCCCTGCTCGAGCGCGCCCTGTCGGACCCCGAGCGCGGCGTCGCCGGGCAGGTGTCGGTGACCCCGGACGCCCTTGATTTGCTGGCCGAGCGGGCGGGAGGCGATGCCCGGGCCGCGCTGGCGGCGCTGGAGAGGGTGGCGGCCGCCGGAGGCGAGGCCGGGGTCGCCGAGATCGAGGACGCTCTGCAGGCCCAGGCGATCGCCTACGACAAGGGCGGGGACCACCACTACGACTACATCTCGGCCTGGATCAAGGCGACCCGGGGATCCGATGCCGACGCCTCGCTCTACTACCTGGCGGTGATGATCGAGGGCGGCGAAGACCCGCGCTACATCGCCCGGCGAATGGTGGTGCTCGCTTCCGAGGACATAAGCAACGCCGATCCGCAGGCCCTGCTGGTCGCCACGGCCGCCGCGGCTGCAGTGGACCGGGTGGGGATGCCGGAGGCCGCGATCAACCTGGCCCAGGCGGCGACCTACCTCGCGCTGGCACCGAAATCGAACGCCTCGTACTCGGGGCTGAACCGGGCCCGTGAAGAGGTCAGGAGCAACGGCCCCAGGCTGCCACCCGACCATCTGCGCGACTCGAGCTATCCCGGGGCGAAAAAGCTCGGCCGGGGTCAGGGCTACCGCTACCCGCACGACCAGCCCGGCGGGGTGACCGACCAGCCGTTGCTGCCGCCGGGGCTAGAGGGCGCCCGCTACTACGAGCCGACCGGGTACGGCTTCGAGGAAGAACTCGGGCGACGGCTCGAAGCGGCGGACAGGATCAGGAGGCGTTTCGGCTCTTCGAAGCCGGATGGTGAGCCAAATGCTTAGGCAGTCTTAAGCGCGACTGCCACAACTCGGCACTGGCTCGGGGGTTCTTGAAGTGACCCGGTCCGAGCACGACGCCGGGCATGGGTGCTGTATCGGTCGGAGATCCGGACTGGGGGTTTCCGGCCGGATGGAATTCGGAGCCGGTCCGGCATGCAGCCGGCCGGTTCCGGTCTCCTGCTTCCTGGCCGGTGCGATCGGGCCGGCGGGATCGGCGTCTGGCCGGAAGCGGCAGCTCTAAGGAGTTCGCGACCCGGGAGCCGGACGGGGCTACACTGCCCGGATGGCTCTCGTGACCCCTTCAAAGAAGAAGACCGCACCAACCGGGACCCTGGAGTCCCTCAATCCGGCCACCGGCGATGCTGTCGGCTCGGTGTCGACGATCTCGCCCGATCAGGTTCAGGGAATCGTCGACGAGGTCGCGGTCGTCCAGCCGGCCTGGGCCGAGCTGACGCCAGACGATCGCGCGGTCTACATGCGCCGGGCGGCCGCCCTGCTGCTCGACCGGCTCGACGAGACGGCCGAGTTGCTCTCGGCCGAGCAGGGCAAACCGATTGCGGAGTCCTACACGATGGAACTGGTTCCCTCGATCGACGCGCTCCGCTGGTGCGCCAAACAGGGCCCGAAGATTCTCAAGGACGAAAAGGTCGGTTTTCCCCAGCCCATATTCGCGACCAAACGCTCGAAGTTCCACTTCGAGCCGATCGGTGTGGTCGGGGTCATAGCTCCCTGGAACTACCCCTGGACGATTCCGATCCAGGAGGTCGCGATAGCCCTGATGTCCGGCAACGGGGCCGTGCTCAAGCCGGCCAGCCTGACTCCGCTGCTCGGCGAGGCGATCCAGAGTCTGTTCGAGGACGCCGGGTTCCCCCAGGGGCTGATCCGGACCGTTCATGGAGGCGGCAGGATCGGCGACGCTCTGACCAAGTCGAGCGCCGGCAAGATCTTCTTCACCGGCTCGGTCCCGATCGGCTACAAGGTCGGCGAGGAGTGCGCCAGGCTGATGAAGGGCTGCGTCCTCGAGCTCGGCGGCAAGGACCCGATGATCGTCCTTCCAGACGCCAATCTCGACTACGCCGTTTCGGGCGCGCTCTGGGGCGGGTTCGCCAACGCCGGCCAGACCTGTGCCGGGATCGAGCGGGCCTATGTCATGCGCGAGGTCAGCGACCGGTTCATCGAGGGCGTGGTCAGAGGTGCGGCTGCGCTCAAGGTCGGTGATCCGTCAAAGACCGACACCGAGATCGGTCCGATGGTCTCCGAAGACCAGTACGACCTGGTCTGCGAGCTGGTTGACGACGCGATCGCAAACGGAGCCGAGCGGCGATGCGGTGGACCGGTCGAGATCGAGGGCTTCTCCGGGAAATTCATCGCCCCGACGGTGCTGACCGGGGTCACTCACGAGATGCGGATCATGAAAGAGGAGATCTTCGGGCCGGTGCTGCCGATCATGGTCGTCAACAGCGAACAGGAGGCACTGGAGAAGGCCAACGACTCCGAGTTCGGCCTGGGCGCTTCGGTCTGGACCAAAGACCGCCAGCGGGGAGAGAGGATCGCCCGCCGGATCGATTCGGGGATGGTCTGGATCAACGATCACATGTTCACCCACGGCGCCTGTCAGTGCGCCTGGGGCGGGATCAAGGATTCCGGCCTCGGGCACTCGCACTCGAAGTTCGGGTTCTACGAGTGCGTCAATATCAAGCTGATCGCATACGAACCCGGCCTGACCCGCAACTTCTGGTGGCACCCGTACGACCAGACCTTTTCCGATGCCATCCGCTCGTCGGCCCGCCTGCTCTACGGGAAGAGCGGCGAGCGGGTCGAGGCGCTCCGCCACGGAGCCGGCCCGCTGTTCGAGGTAGGCAAGCGGGTCACCAGGCGCAACAACTGAGCCGGTCCCCGGGATCGCCTCGTTTTGCCCACCGTCGCCTGGATATCGATCGCGCCCGTCAAGGGGATGCGGATGCAGGAGCTTTCGCGGGTCGAGCTGACCAGACAGGGCGCGGTCGGCGACCGCGAGTTCTTCCTGGTCGACAAGGAGGCGGCGCTGATCAGCGCGACCCGCCTGGGGCCACTGCTGGAAATCGTCCCCGATCGCGACCGCGATGCCGGGACGCTTTCACTCTGTTTTCCCGGGGACCGGATCACGTCCGGCCCGGTCGAGACGGGAGCGCCCGAGCCGGTCGATTTCTTTGGCCTGACGCTGAACGCCGAACCGGTGCTCGGCGATTTCTCCGACGCCATATCGAGCCATTGCGGCGAGACTCTCAGGCTGATGGCGCGTCCCGGGAACAGACCGGGGGTGGACCGGGGTTCGATCGCCGGCGCGACCATGCTCGGGACCGGGTCGCTTGATCGCCTGGCAGCCGCCGCGGCCGATCAGGGAGAGCCCGGGCCGATCGACCGGCGGCGGTTTCGCATGACCTTCGGGATCGAGGGGCTCGAACCACACGAGGAGGACGGCTGGATCGGAGAGGCAGTTGAAATCGGAGGGGCCGAACTCGTGGTCCGTGACCGGGTCGGTCGCTGCGCCGCGACCACCAGGGCTCCGGACAGTGGTGAGGTCGACCTGAAGACGCTCCACCACATCCGCTCCTACCGCGATGGCGTCGAATCGGAAGAGCCGCTGCCGTTCGGGGTTTACGCCAGCGTCGGCCGCCCCGGCACGGTCAGCCTCGGTGACCCGGTTGTCCCGCACGGCCGGGGCGCCAGGCCCTGACGGCAGTCCGGCATGACTGTCCGACGAC
>JBGUDX010000067.1:0-7545 GCA_041821645.1 Acidobacteriota bacterium | reverse complement strand
CCCGCCAGGTTTCCTGAAACAGGGCCACCACCGTGAACGCGGCCAGCGCGAAAACGGCCAGGGCCCAGTAGCTGTCGCCGGCGTCGGTGAAGACCAGAAGCAGGATGAAGGTGATGACGGCGGCGGCCAGCGGCACGGCAAATACGCGGCGTGCCCCTTCCCATGAGATTCGCCGCCAGGCCAAGAGCGGCCCGATCCCGGTAAACAGAACGAGCCCGACTGCCAGCGGAGTCGTGTAGCGGTCGAACCAGGGTGCGGCAAGGGTCGACTGGGTGCCGGTGAAGAACTCGGAGATCAGCGGGAAGAAGGTCCCCCAGAACACGACCAGGCAAAGCGCGACCAGCAACAGGTTGTTGATCAGGAATACGGCTTCTCGCGAAGCCATCGAGTCGATCCGCCTGGGTGCCCTGAGCAGATCGAGCCGGGAGATGATCAGCACGGTCGAGCCGATCACGACCACGCCGATCAGGCCGAGGAAGTAGGGCCCGACCGTGGAGTCACCGAACGCGTGGATCGACTGCAGCACGCCCGAGCGGACGAGGAACGTACCGAGCAGTGCCAGGCTGAAGCTGGCCACGATCAGGCTGACGTTCCACACCTTGAGCATGTTGCGCTTTTCCTGAACCATGATCGAATGGATGTAGGCGGTGGTGATCAGCCACGGCATGACCGAGGCGTTCTCGACCGGGTCCCAGGCCCAGTACCCGCCCCAGCCCAGTTCGGTGTACGACCAGCGGGCGCCGAGAATGATCCCGATCGACAGAAAGGTCCAGGCGATCAGGGCGAACCCCCGGGTGGACTTGATCCAGGCAGCGTCGATCCGACGGGCGATCAGGGCGCCGATCGCGAACGCGAACGGCACGGTCAGCGATACGTATCCCGTGTACAGCATCGGCGGGTGGATGATCATCGAGGGATGCTGAAGCAGCGGGTTGAGGCCGGTCCCGTCGATCGGTACCCGCGAGAGCGTCGCGAACGGGTTGACCCCGCCGCCAAACAGCATCAGCGAGATGAAGAACAGGGCGATCCCGAGCATGACGGCGGTCGCCCACGGGACCAGGTCGCGAAGCCTGCCCCTGGTCACGTACAGAGCGATCGAAGCGACCACCGAGAGCAGGAACGCCCAGAGCAGGAGCGACCCTTCCTGGCTCGACCACATCGCGGTCAGCTTGTAGAAGACCGGGGTCTCGATCGAGGAGTGGTTGGCCACGACGCTCAGGCTGAAGTCGTTCCGCAGAAACGAGATCTCGATCGCGACAACGCAGATCAGCATCAGGGCCGCCAGCGCATAGGCGGCCCGGCGGGAGGAATCGACCCACCGGCGATCGCCCCGGGTGCCGATCAGGGCGGCGGTCGCTCCGAACGCCGCGGTCAGGAACGCAAGCCAGAGCGCGGCACTACCGAGGCTACTGATGCTCTTTCTCCGAGAACTTCGATGGGCACTTGGTCACGAGCGTGTCACGCTCGCCGACGAATACCCCGTTCTCGACACTTCCCTTGAGCACGATCTCGCGCCCGTTGCGAAAGGGGTCAGGGACAACGCCCTCGTAGCTCACCGGAAGCGAACCCCCACCGTCACGATCGCTGACCTTGAACCTGATTCCGTCGCCGGACCGCTCGATCGAGCCCGGGACGACCTTGCCGGTCAGCTCGTAGCTCTTTCCGGGCACGGCTTCGCCCAGCTCGGAAGGCTGGCGGGCCTCACTTGAGACGTTGAACGATGTGTAGACCAGACCTGTGGCAAGAACGAGAGCCAGCCCGAGTGCCACGAACAGCCTGATCTGCCGCTTGCGCTGGACATCCATACCCGGCCATTATCGCAAGCCCGGCCGTCGGCCACCTGCTCGTGTCAGAATCAGGCCATGAGCAAGTCCGACGACGTACTGATAATCACCGGGGCCAGCAGCGGAATCGGCGCCGCCTCGGCCCGAAAACTGGCCTCCCGCTACCGGCTGGTCCTGGCCGGGCGCCGGCCCGAACCGCTTCAGGACCTGGCCGCGGAGCTGGGAGGCGAGGATCGTGCGATCGCCGTCCCCTGTGACGTCGCCGAGTGGGAGCAGGTCGAAAACCTCGCGACGACTGCGGTCGGGCAGTTCGGTTCGATCGACGCGGTCTTCGCCAACGCCGGCTTCGGTGCCGGCAGGGGATTCCTCGAAGAGTCCCCCGAGCACTGGCGCTCGATGGTGCTGACCAATGTGCTCGGCACCGCTCTGACCGTGAGAGCGACCCTGCCCCATCTGCTGGAGCGTGGCACCGGTCACTACCTGGTGACCAGTTCGATCGCCGGCCGCCGAGTGCTGCCGGGTTCGCTCTATTCGGCGACCAAGTTCGCTACGACCGCGATCGGCGAAGCGCTCCGCCTGGAACTGCGCGAGATCCATGACGAGAACCGGATCCGGGTGACCCTGATCGAACCGGGCATGGTCGATACCGATTTCTTCGATCAACGACCGGGCGAATACGCCCTGACCGACGACGACGTCGCGCGGGCGGTCGAATACGCGCTCGACCAGCCGGACTCGGTCGATCTCAACGAGATCGTGATCCGCCCGATCCGTCAGGCACTCTGAACCGCACCCGGCGAGGCTAGAGCGACCGGAGCCCCGCCGGGGCTCCGGCAGGAACGGTCAACGCCTCGGCCAGAGGCGCCGCCCCCGGCCAGACGCGCCGCCCCGAACGGCGTTCTGGCTGCAGAAACTCCCCTCTCAGGGTAAAAAATGCGGCCAGAACCGGGAGGTCGTCGGTTCTCGGGCCGGGGGGCCGCTGAGGCCCGGCCGGGTTCGCCGGGTCCCGGGCGGGGCTCTATCGGCCGAGCAGGACCAGGACGAGGCGCCAGTAGGCCCTGAGGGCAGCCCGGGCGGGGCCGGAGCGGACGGCGTCGGGAAGAAATGGTGATTCGAGGTCGGGGGTCAGAATCCGGGCGAACTCGCCGGCGGTGATCGAACGGCGGGCCTGGATCCCGCGGCGCTCGGCGTTCAACCGGGGCAGCCAGGCGATCAGATCGCGCCAGGACCGGGCCTTCTCCGCGAACCAGCCGCCACGGAGCGCGGACAGGCCGATAACGATCTCGGTCGCCACGAGGGCCGGGGCAAGCAGGATGAGAAGGCTCGTCGGGTAGTTGCGGAACACCGTGGCCAAGCGGTTGCGCTCCAGCCAGTGCCACTTGGCTCTGGTCCCGTCGAATTCGTAGTCGTGATCGACTTGGGCTTCGGGCTCGAGCCCGATCTCCCCGCCGCCGGATCGCAGTCGTAGAGAGAAGTCGGCGTCTTCGTGGTAGAGGAAGAACTCTCCGGGGAAGCCACCGAGTCGATCCCAGACTTCATGCCGGACGACCAGGCACGCCCCCGACGCGGTCGGGACCGGACCGGGCCGTATCGGCCGGTCGGCCGACCGGCCGTGACCGCCGGCCCAGACGATTCCGGTGAAGTGGACCGGGTTGCCGCACGAGTTGACCAGCTTCCGGCCTGACTGCCGGAAGGTCACCAGCCCCATCCAGGCCGACCATTCGGGATGCTCGGCCACCGGCCTGCGGATCGCGTCGCCGAAGCCCGGTTCCGGACGGGCATCAGGATTAAGCAGCAGGATGAGCTCCCCCCGCGCCTCACCCGCGCCCCGGTTCACGGCGGCGGCAAAACCGGCGTTCTCCCCCATCGGGAGGATTCGTGCCTCCGGAAATGACTCGGCCACGACCGGCTCGAGGTCGTCCCCGGACGCGTTGTCGACCACGATCAATTCATCTTCCGGAGCCATCTCCCGGGCGAGAGCAGGGAGCGTCAGGGCCAGATCCCCGGCCGAATTGTGCGCGACGATGACCACCGATAGGGACGATTCCAAAAGCGGACGACGGGGATCGAACCCGCGACCTCGAGCTTGGGAAGCTCGCGCTCTACCAACTGAGCTACGTCCGCGTAAGAAGGCGACGTGACCGGAATCCCGATCGTGGAGCCGCAGCCTACCGCGCCGCGCCGGGCGGCGGAGCGGCAGGCACAGAGAAGTCCTGCCGCCGGCGGTGCTTCATAATCCCGGTGCCTTGAATCTACGAACCTCACTGGTCGCAATCGGCGTGGTCGCGCTGCTCGGCCTGCTCGCCTGGGGCCTGCTCAACAAGGGCGAGGGCGGCCTCGACGCCGGCGATCCGGTCCCGGTGGCGGAGTTGCCCGCCCTTCCGGGCGGCGAGAAACGATCGCTCGAGGACTACCGGGGAGAGTGGGTCCTGCTTAATGTCTGGGCGTCGTGGTGTGGTCCCTGTCGCGATGAATCTCCGGCCCTCGAAGAGTTCGAGCAGGCCAACCGCGATGACATCACCGTGCTCGGGATCGACACCAGGGATCTGACTGATGACGCGCTTCGTTTTCTGGACAAGTACGGGATCGAATATGACCAGTTGCGCGACGCAGACGGCCGCTACGCCGACGACCTCAAGACCACGGGGGTTCCCGAGTCGTTCCTGATCGACCCGGATGGCAATCTCGCGGACCAGTTCAAGGGACCGTTCCGAAGCCTGAACGAAATCGAGGAGTTCGCGGCTGAGGCGGTCGCCGGCGAATCCGTGTCGGCGCAGTGAGACAGGCGACGGCACTTGCCGCGACGCTCGTCGCGATTCTCTTCGCCGCCCCGGCGATCCTTCCCGGAGCCGCCGGGGCTGCGGATTCACCCGGCGACGGGTCCGCGACCCCTCAAACCAGCCTGCCTCAGATCGAGGGAGAGGTCATGTGCCCGACCTGCGGCACCCTGCTCGAGCTGTCTCGATCCCCGGCGGCCGAGCGGCAGCGAGTCTTCATCCGCAGACTGATCGTCCAGGGCAAGACCGAGGAGGAGATCAAGGACGCACTGGTCGCCGAGTACGGCAGCGGAGCCCTGGCGCTCCCCGACGACGACGGAATCAACTTCTGGGCCTACCTGATGCCGCTGCTCGTCTTCGCGGCCGGCCTCGCCGGGGTTATCTGGGGCGTGACCAGATGGCGCCGCAACCGCGACCGGGACGGTAACGGGAAACCTCCGCCGGTCGAGCCGGCCGACGACGAGCGGATCGACCGGGACATGGCCCGATTCGACCTCTGAGCCTCGAAGTTTGACCGGCGGCTCCGGGCTCGAGGTCTGATCGGTGGCTCCGGCATCGGGGGCCTGATTCGATCGATGCCCGGATTGGACCGGACGGCAGGCTACATGCGGTCCGGGGCCGAGATGCCCAGCAGCGCCAGCGAGTGCCTGATCGTCTCGCCGGTCACTTCGCAGAGCAGGAGACGGGAGGCCTCGAGGCCTTCGCCCTCGGCCCCGATCACCTGGCAGTCGCGGTAGAAGGCGTGGTAGGCCGCCGCGACTTCGGTCGCGTAGGCGCAGATTCGGTGAGGTGCCCTTCTGGAGGCGGCCTCGTGGACCTCTGCCGGATAGTCCAGCAGACGCCCGATCAGCGCCTTTTCGGAAGGATCGACCGCGACCGCCGTAGAAGCCCCGGCTCCGTAATCGATGTCGCCCTCGCCGGCCTTCCGCAGAATGCTCTGAATCCGGGCGTAGGCGTACTGGACGTAATAGACCGGGTTCTCCGAGGACTGGGACCGGGCCAGGTCGAGATCGAGGTCCATCGTCCGGTCGGAGCTGCGCTGAAGCAGGAAGAACCGGGCCGCGTCGTTGCCGATGTCGGCCAGCAGTTCGTCCAGAGTGACGATGTCACCGGCCCGTTTTGACATCCTGGTCCGCCTGCCACCTTCGACCAGATGGATCATCTGAAGGATCTGGACCTCGAAGCTGACTCCAGGCTGCTCCATCGCCTGGATCGCCGCATCCATCCTGGCTACGTAGCCGTGGTGATCGGCCCCCAATACGTCAATCAGCAGGCTGTACCCGCGCTCGACCTTGTCGGCGTGGTAGGAGACATCGGCCCCGAAATAGGTGGGCTCACCTCCGGAACGAACAAGCACCCGGTCCTTGTCGTCTCCGAAGTCGGTCGTCTTCAGCCAGAGAGCGCCGTCCTGTTCAAAGGTGTGCCCGGCTTCCCGCAGGCGCTCGATCCCGCGCTCGACCAGACCGCCCTCGTAGAGCGAGCGCTCCGAGAAGAAGCCGTCCATCTCGACCCCGAACGAGATCAGCGAAGCCCGGATCGATTCGACCATCCACCCCACCCCCGACCGGGCGAGTCGATCAAGGTCATCCGGCGCGATGCCTTCTGCGCGGGCTCTTTCGGCCAAGTCCGACACGTACTCGCCCCGGTAGCCGTCCTCGGGCAGCTCCGTCCCGGTCATCCTGGCAGCAATCGAACCGGCGAAGTTCTCGATCTGGGTGCCACCGTCGTTCACGTAGTACTCGGTCGCTACGTCGTGGCCGACCTTCCTCAGCAGGCGGGTGACCGCGTCCCCGTAGGCGGCGTGGCGTCCCGAGGCCGCGGTAAGCGGGCCGGTCGGGTTGGCCGAGACCGACTCGACCAGGATGTGCCCGGGGGTCTCGACCGGCGGCACGCCCAAGCCGCCTCCGGCCAGGTCGGCGACCGCCTCGCGATACCAGTCGTCGGCGAGGAACAGGTTGATGAATCCCGGGCCGGCGACCTCGGTCCGGTCCAGGAGATCCCCCAGTTCGGTTTCGATCAGGCCGGAAAGCTCGGCCGCAACCTCGCGTGGCGGCCTGCCGAGCCCCTTCGACATGACCATCGCCGCGTTCGAGCTGTAGTCGCCCATTTCCGGCTTGGGTGAGCTGTCCAGACTCGGGGTGAGCGACTGGTCACCAGCGAAGGCCCGGGAAGTAGCGGTCACCACGTCCCGCAGCGCCGAGACCGGGTCCCGGCCGCCCGGGTTCGGGTCCGCTGGAACTGGCCGGCTCGGGTCGGGATTGCTCATCCGGGCCATCCTATTTGGCACGGCCCCGTGCCGGTAAGACACCTGTGCCGGCAGGACGGGCAGGTGGCGGGCGATCAGAGGTGGTACTTCTCCCCCGCGAGGATCTTCGCCGCCCGGTAGATCTGCTCGAGCAGGACCACCCGGGCCAACTGGTGGGCCATGGTCTGGGGGCCGAGCGAGATCCGCTCCGCGGAGCCGTCCGTGGCGTCGTCCGGCAGCCCGGCCGGACCGCCGACCAGGACCGTTACCTTGCGTCCGGCCCGGCGCCTTCTGTCGAGCCAGCCTGCCCACTGCTCCGAGGTCATCTCATCTCCTCCGGCGTCGAGCGCGACCAGGTGGCAGCCAGGGTCGATCCGCCTGATCAGGGAGGCGTCATCCTTGACCTCGACCACGTCGACCGACTGCCGGCCCCTGAGCATCTTCGTGTAGTGAGCCTCCGCCTCGGCGAAGGGGGCGCGTATCCGGCCGACCGCCATGACCGTGATTTTCACGACCCCTCCCCGCCCCGGCCCCGGAGCCGGTCTGAACCGCTTGTCGCCGGATCCGGCGCCGCGGCTTCCGGCCAGGACCCGGCCTCGTCGATCCGGTCGCCGGTCGAGGGATGAGAACCGAACAGGAACTGGTACAGCCCGGGCGGGTCGGGGTCGGAGAGATTGGCCCGGGCCAGCTGCACCTGCAGCCCGATCAGCGCATCCGGATCCGAGGTCAGGGCGAGCGT
>JBGUDX010000066.1:0-7556 GCA_041821645.1 Acidobacteriota bacterium | reverse complement strand
GCAGGTATCCGCCCGGCTGCTACCCGCCCGGACTGCTACTCGTTCGAGCTGCTACCGGTCCGAACCGTTACTCGTCGGTGGCGACTGAGATCACGCGGCCGCGGCGGCCGGGATTGAACTCGACCGTTCCCGGCCGGGTCGCGAAGATCGTATGGTCGCGGCCGAGTCCGGTGCCGTCACCGGGCCAGAACTGGGTACCGCGCTGGCGAACGATGATCTCGCCACCGTTCACCGCCTGACCGGCGAACACCTTGACCCCGAGCATCTTCGGGTTCGAGTCACGGCCGTTCCTTGAGGAGCCGAGTCCTTTCTTATGAGCCATCGCTGTCCTCCTTCTTGGCCGCGGGCTTCTTCGCCGCCGGCTTCTTCTCGGTCTTGGAGGCGGGCTTTTCGGCCGCCTTGGTCTCGGACTTGGGCTTGGCCGGTGCCTTCGGCTTCGCGGCCGCCTTGGGCTTCGCCGCAGACTTGGTCTCGGCCTTGGGCTTCGCCGCAGCCTTGGATTCGGCCTTCGGCTTCGCCGCAGACTTGGTCTCGGCCTTCGGCTTCGCGGCCGCCTTCGGCTTTGCCGGCGCCTTGGTTCCCGACTTCGGCTCTGCCGCGGCCTTCGGCTTGGTCTCGGCCTTCCCGGTTGCCTTCGGCTTGGCCTCGGACTTCTTGGCGGCCTGCTTCTTCGGGGCGGCCTTCGTGGTACCGCCGCCCAGCGAGGTGATCTCGAGCCTGGTCAGCTCGGACCGGTGGCCGGCCCGGCGCGAATAGCCCTTCTTCGCCTTGTACTTGAAGACCTTGATCTTTTCCCCGCGAAGATGCTCGGCGACCGTTGCCTCGACCTTGATCTTGCCGAGTTCCTTCGCCCCGAGCACGACTTCTTCGCCCTTGAACATGACCGGCCTCAGCGTGACTTTGTCACCCTGATCCGCCTGGAGGCGGTCAACCACGATTTCCGAGCCTTCTTCCACCCGGTACTGCTTGCCGCCACAATCTACAACCGCATACATAGTCGCACTCTCGAATCGTTTTCAGGTCAGGTCAGCTGTCGGCGTCATTCTTGGACTTGCGACCGCGTCTGCGGCGTCCGCGCCGTAAGCCGAACCGGCCGGAGTTTACCGACTTCTCCTCTTCAGGCCCTTTCGACCCGGAATCCGGCTTTGCGGCAGGTCCGGCGGGCTCAGAGGAGCCCTCTTCCGACTCGCGTCCCGATTCAGCCCCGGAGCGGGCCGACTCGCCGCCGGACGGCCGCCCGCCGGATTCCTGGCGGCCATTGCTGCGGCCGGAGCCAGAGCGATCGGGGCCCTGGGTGCCCTGGCGGTTGCCGCCGGAGCTTTTGTCCCCGGAGCCCTTGCCGCCGGAGCCACTTCGGCCGCCCCGTTGGGATCCGGACCGTCCGGAGCCACCCTTCTGGCCCCGTCCGCCGCCTCCCTGCTTCGACTTGGATCGCGCGCTTTCCGGCTGGCTGGCCTCGGGAAGCAGCGAAGCGACCGCGGCCGCCCGCTCGACCGACTCGATCCGGATCATCTTGCGGTCACCGACATATCCGCCTGCGCCGGTGACGCTGATGATGTACGAGTCGATCCTGGCGATCGCGTCGTCGGCATTGAACATGTGCGGTTCCTCGATGGTGACGAACACCTCCTCACCGGGCCGGAACGGCAGGGCCCGCTCCTCGATGCTCGCCCGGTCCCCCGATTCGATCAATTCGAAATTGTCGATCGAGAGTGCCTCTCCGCCTTCGAAGTGGAACTGCTTGCCGGATTCGGCCTCCAGTTCGGGCAGTCCGCTTTCCGGCTGGTTGAGCAGGGCGGCGACCTTGGGGTTGACCCGGACCAGGAAGGCCTCGTTGCCGGGGTCCTCGGCCGCAATCTCGCGCATCTTGCGCAGCCCCTCGAGGGCGACCGTCTCGGCGGAAAGGACCACGCCACCGCCGTTGCAGACCGGGCACTCGACGGTGAGGATCTCCCGCACCCCGTCGGTGATGTTCTGGCGGGTCATCTCGACCAGGCCGAGCGGTGATATCTCGACCAGGTAGCTCTTCGACTTGTCGGCGTCGAGCGCGCTGCGCAGTGTCCCGAGGACCTTGTCGCGGTTTCTGCCCTTGGCCATATCGATGAAGTCAATGACGATGATGCCGCCGATGTCCCGCAGCCGCAACTGGCGTACGACCTCGATCGCGGCCTCGGTGTTGACCCTGGTGATCGTTTCCTCGAGCCCGCCCTTGCCGCGCCCGGTGAACGAGCCGGAGTTGACGTCGATCACGGTCAGTGCTTCTGTGTAGTCGATGATCAGGTAGCCGCCCGAGTTCAGGTCGATCCGCTGCCCGAGCGTGGACTGGATCGCATCCTCGATCTCCCACTTCTCGAACAGCGGCTTGTTGCCCCTGTAGTGCTCGACAAGTTCGACCAGCTCCGGCGCGGTCCGCTGGAAGAAACTGGTGACCCGGTCGAACTGCTTCTCGTCATCGATGATCGCCCGGTCAAACTCGTTGAGGAAGACGTCACGCAGTACCCGGACGGGAAGGTCCTGCTCCTGGAATACGAGCGACGGTGCCTTGACCCCGACCCGGCGCTTCTCGAGTACGTCAGCCAGCCGGTGGAGGTAGGTGACCTCCCTGGTGAAATCGGCCTTTTTGGCACCGTGCGCGGCGGTGCGGACGATCAGCCCGCCCGGCCCGTCATACGAGCGGCCGACCATCTTGCGAAGGCGGTCGCGCTCCTTGTCGGCCAGCCTCCTGCTGACGCCGACTCCGGTCCCGCTGGGCGCGAAGACCAGGTACCGCCCGGCGATGCTGATGTTCATCGAGAGCCGGGCGCCCTTGGATTTGATCGGGTCCTTGATCACCTGGACCAGGATTTCCTGCCTGGGCTTGATCAGCTCGTCGATCCGGCGGCCCTGGCCGCGGCCCCGCCGGGGAGCGGGCTGGCCGTCGGGCAGCTGGATCTCGTCGACGTGAAGAAATCCGTTTCGTTCGAGACCGAAATCTACAAAGGCGGCCTCCATGCCGGGCAGGACGTTGTCGACCTTGCCCAGGTAGATGTTTCCGACGAGCGAGCGGCCGCCACGCCGTTCGATGTAGACCTCGGCGACCTCACGCTTCGACTTGACCGTCTTTGCTTCGAGTACGGCCACCCGGGTTTCACCGGAGTCGGCCGATACAACAATCGTTTTTTTCATTTCAGGTTGTTCCGTTCAGATTGGTTGCCCGGGGATTCTCAGTGAATCCACAGACCCCTCTGACCGGCGCGCGTCTGAATGTGAATGCTCTGCAGGACCCCGATCATCATGAAGGTGGCGATGATCGCCGAGCCTCCATAACTCATCAGCGGCAAGGGGATGCCGGTGATCGGCATGATGCCGAGGTTCATTCCCACGTTTACGAAGACCTGGAACATGATCGCGACGGCAATTCCGGCCGCTACGAGAGTCCCATAGAAGTTCTTCGAGAGCGTCATCAGACGCAGCGCCCGCCAGAAAAGGAGGGCAAAAAGGGATAGGACCAGCGCCGCGCCGACGAATCCGTACCGTTCGGCGACCACAGCGAAAATGAAATCGGTGTGGCGCTCGGGCACGAAGCCGAGGCGGGACTGGGTGGCCTGATCGCCGCGACCGGTGGTTCCACCGGATCCGGTAGCGATTTTGGCCTGGTTTTGCTGGTAGCCGGCATCGGCGACGTCCGATGAGGGCGCGAGGAACGAAGTGAGCCGCTCCTGCTGGTACTCCTTGAGGACCGGGGCACCGGCCACTGGCATGAGGACCAGCGCCACCGCGATGAATGAAACAAGCCCGGCCGCGATAACCGCCAGGTGCGACCAGCGCACCCCGGCGGCGACCATAATCGCGATGGTGATGGCCCCGAACACGAGTGAAGTGCCGAGGTCCTGCAGCAGGACGAGCCCCGTCGGCACCAAACCGAGCGCCAGATAGCGGATCGTCCGTTGGTTCTCAGAGCCACGTCGGGCTCCGTCAATCACAAATCCCGCAAGCGAGAGGACAAGCAGAAGCTTGCCCAACTCGGCCGGCTGGAAGGTGAAGAATGGAAGCTCGAGGGACTGGGTAGACCCCCGGGCAGTAATGCCGAATACGAAGACCGTCAGGATCGAGGCACACAGGAAGGTGTAGATACCGACCCGCAGCTCGCGAAACCGCGAGTAATCAATTCGAGAGATAGCAATCATCGCAACGATACCCACGAAACCGTACAGAGCCTGACGCGGCACGTATTCCTGGGGGACACCTGCAATCGACTGGCCGCTCGCTTCGTGCAGTGTGAAAAGCGAGCAGGCGAGCAGTCCCAGAGCCGAGAACGCCATCCAGCCGTCCATGCCGCTGAGGCCGGCCTTTTCCAGCAATCCGGCTCGCTCGACGTAGGCCCCGCCCCGGCCCCGGGCTGTCGAGGACGACTCCATCACTCGACGTTCGCGGACCCGCCGGAGACCGATTTGGCCCGGCGATCGAAGTAGGCGGAGAGAACCTGGAGGGCGACTGGCGCGGCCGTGTCGGCACCGAAACCGCCCCGTTCGACGGTCACTGCGACCGCCACCTTCGGGTCGGGGTAGGGAGCCAGGATCACGTACCAGGACTGGTCGCCGTGAGGCGGTCGCTCGGCGGTGCCGGTCTTGCCGGCGACATCGACCGGGAAACCACCGAAGACAGCATACGAGGTGCCGTCGGGCTTCTGGGCGGCAGCGTGGAGACCGTCCATGATCGCTTCGCGTGCGGCCGGATCGAGTTCGATCTTGCGGTCGATCTCGGGTTGGTACTCGCCCAGGACCCGTCCGGCCGAATCCTCCTGCTGGAGGGCCAGCCGCGGTTTGTAGACCGTGCCTCCGTTGCCCAGGGCCGCGTAGGCGGTGGCCATCTGGAGCGGGTCGGCCTGGAGGTCTCCCTGCCCGATCGCCAGCTGGATGTTGTCGCCGATCGCCCAGGGGCGGTCGGTGTCGCCCGCCGCGTACAGCTCGTTGCGCGATTCCGGCGTCGGCAGAAGCCCCTCAGACTCCCCCGGCAGATCGATCCCGGTCGGTCGGCCGATCCCGAACTGGCTGGACCAGCGCTGAAGCTGCTCACCGCCGTTCAGCTGAGCCCCGAGATTGTAGAAGTAGACGTCGGAGGAGACCTCGAGTGCCCGTCGGAGATCGACCGGCCCGTGAGCCTTGCTTCCGGCGTTGGTGAAGGTCTGGTCGGAGATGGTTACTTTGCCGCCGTCATTGACCACGGTCGAGGGCGTGATCTTGCCCGCGGCCAGCCCGGCCACCGCGGTGATCGGCTTGTAGGTGGACCCGACCGGGTACGCACCGGCGATCGCGCGGTTGAACATCGGCGCGTCGAGGTCCTCGTCCCAGAGGTTCTTGGCTTCACGGGGGGTCAGCGGCCGGGTGAAGATGTCAGGGTCGAAGGTCGGGTTCGATCCCATCCCCAGAACCTCGCCGTCATTGACGTCCAGGGCCACGAAAGCCCCCGGAAGCCCGACGTCGAGCAGGGCCGATTCGCCCGCTGCCTGGACCTCCGGGTCGATGGTCAGACGCAGCGAGTCCCCGGGCTCCGGGGTCTTCGACGCCAACTGACCCTTGATCCGCCCGCGCGAATCGACCTGCACCCGGGTCAACCCCGGCTCGCCCCGGAGATGGGCGTCGTATTGCTGCTCGATTCCGGCCTTGCCGAGGGCGTCTCCGGCCTCCAGCCCCGCCCCCTGCGGTGACTTCAGCTCCTCGCCGGTGACCTCGCCGACGCTGCCCAGGAGATGGGCCGCGCGCACGTCCTCGGGATAGCGCCTGACAAAGACCCGGTTGATCTGGATCTCGGGGAAGCCGGCCTGGTGCTCCTGCAGGTAGTAGACGATGTCGTCATCGACGTCCCGCATCAGGGTGACCGGACTGCCCGGCGGGTTATCCTTGACCTCGAGCCGGTATCGCTTGCGTACCCAGCTCTGGCTCTGCCCCAGCACCCTGCCGATCCGGGTGAACAGCTGTCGCCGCTCCGCGGTCCCGGTCGGTATCTCCAGCGGATCGAGCTGCAGGGCCATGCTGGTCCGGTTGTCGACCAGGACGTTGCCGTCACGATCGAGGATCCGGCCACGGGGGGCCAGGACCCTGATCTCCCGGGTCCGGTTTTCGTTGGCCTCGGCCAGGTAGCGATCACCGGTCACGACCTGGAGCGACCACAGCCTGAAAAAGAGCACCGCGAACAGGGCGATCCCTATGCCACCGAGAATCGCCACCCTGAGGGCGGTTCCGCGCAGCCTCCTGTGCCGGGGGGTCACCGGTTCAAAACGCATCATCTACTCCAGACAACCCGCCCGAACCGGAAACCGTTCGGTCCGGCCGCCGGCGGGGCGGCCGCTCGCTGACCAGGGCCGGCCGCAGGACGCGGCGTGTGAACGCGTAAAGCGGCACCGCGAGCAGGAACGCGTAGAGCCCCTGGATCATCGCCTCAATGAGGACCGAGGGGCTGACCGTGGCCTCGAACCCGAGCCCTACCGTGAAGATCCCGAGCGCGATGCTCGCGGCCACCGTCGCCGCGCCACATATCCCGGCCGTGATCAGCTTTTCGGGCTGCTCCCCCTGCTCGCGGTAGAGGCCGGCCAGGTAGCCGATCGCCATGAAGATCAGGCAGCCGGTGCCGAGCGGACCATCGGCCAGTCCGTCAGCCAGGAAGCCGATCGAAAAGCCCACCGTCGCCCCGACCATGCTGCCGCCGAGCAGGCCGAATATCGCGGCGCATGCCGGAAGGATCCAGAAAGAGGTTCCGAGCACTTCCACCAGCGAGAAGAAGGTGTTCTGGAGCATGACGAACAGCAGCACCAGCAGTGCTATCCGTAGCGCCGTTTTGTTGGTGACGATCATCCCCGGTTCCCACCGGTGAGGACCTGGAGAAGCTCCAGATTTCTCAGGTCAGCGTACGGCACCAGCTCAACGCTCTGGATCGCCTCCCGCTCGTCGATCGGGGCCCGGTCCACCTCGCCGACCGGGATGCCGGCCGGGTAGAACGAGGACAGATCCCCACCCCGCCAGCCCGAGGTGACCACGCTCTGTCCCTTACCGAGCTTGCGGGTCTGGTCGAGAAATTCGAGCACCAGTTGTCCGGGCTCGCCGATCTCCGGCCTTACGACCCCCTGAGCTCCGTTCGGCACGACCTTTGCGGTCACCGCGCTCGAGTTGTCCGAGATCAGGGTGACCTCGGACTGACCGCGGCTGACCGAGCTGATCCGCCCGACCAGCCCGTCTCCGCTTATCACCGGATCATTGACCGAGACTCCGTCAGACGAGCCGCGATTGATGCCCACGGTCGAGAACCAGACGGTCGGGGACCGTGCGATCACCGACCCGGTGACCGGGGTGTAGACCTCGGGAATCCGGCCCCGCTCTTTCAGGTTCGCGAACTTGCGCAACTGGCGGTTCTGCTGCAGTGCCTCTTTTCCGGCGACCGCCTCGGCCCGGGCCGTTTCGAGCTCGAGCGTCTCGGCCATGAGCTCGTCGGCGGTCAGCTGGCTGAGGTCTCGATCATTGAGCTTTGTAAGCGTACTGAGTAGCTCGAACGCTTCCATAGGAACAGTATATCGAACATATGTT
>JBGUDX010000065.1:0-7561 GCA_041821645.1 Acidobacteriota bacterium | reverse complement strand
GCTGATCCCGGTCGGCGCGCCGAACACGGCCGCCGCCTACGAGTTCATGAACTTCGTTTATGAGCCGGAGGTCCAGGCCGACATCACCGAGTGGGTGAACTACGTCAGCCCGGTCAAGGGAGTCAAGGAGATCCTCGAGAAACGCGATCCCGATATCGCCAACAACAAGCTGATCTTCCCGACCCCGGAATTCACCGCCGACTGCTTCGACCAGCCGTCGATCCCGGGCGATGATGCCGAGCAGAAGGAGATCGAGCAGCAGTTCCAGGATCTGCTGGCCGGCTGAACCGGCTGAACTGGGCGCTGGCGGAGCGATGTCAAAGGTAACCGGACACCACAGGTGATCCACCGCCGATGACAACGCTCCGTCAGCGCCTGATTCCTTATTGGCTACTCGGGCCGGGGCTCTTGTGGCTGCTGTTTTTCTTCGTCATCCCCATGTATTTCATGTGGGAGCTTTCGCTCAAGTCGGGGTCGCTCGAGACCGGCTTCCAGCTGACCTGGGAGTTTTCGAACTACAGCGACGCGATCAGCGAATACAGCACCCAGTTCGGCAGGGCCTTCCTGTACGCCGGGACGGCCACCGTGCTGTCGCTGTTGATCGGCTATCCACTGGCGTACGCGATCGCGATCAAGGGCGGCCGCTGGAAGAACCTGATGCTGTTCGCGGTGATCGCGCCGTTCTTCACCACTTACCTGATCAGGACGATCGCCTGGAAGACGATCCTCGACGATTCGAGCATCGTCGTCGATGCGCTCAAGTTCCTCCACATCGTCCCCGAGGACGGGCGGGTCCTGGCGACAGCCGGAGCGGTGATCGCCGGCCTGACTTACAACTTCCTGCCGTTCATGGTGCTGCCGCTCTACGCGTCGCTGGAACGGCTCGACCTGCGTTTGATCGAGGCCAGCAAGGACCTCTACGCGAACTCCCGGGCCACCTTTTTCAAGGTGACCCTGCCGCTGACCGCGCCGGGAATCGTCGCCGGAACCCTGCTCTGCTTCATCCCGGCCGCCGGCGACTACGTCAACTCGACCTTCCTCGGTGGCACCAAGCAAGCGATGATCGGCAACGTGATCCAGTCCAAGTACCTGGTGATCAACGACTACCCCGTCGCCGCCGCGCTCTCGTTCACCCTGCTGATCCTGATCATGATCCTGCTGTTCGTCTACATCAAGTCCGCCGGAACCGAATCGCTGATGGGTGACGAGGAGGAAGCGAAATGAAGGCCTGGCGGTGGCTGAGAGAACACGCGGTCAACATCTTCGCCGGGCTGGCCCTGTTCTACATGCTGGCCCCGATCGCGGTGATCGCAATCTTCTCGTTCAACGACCCGGCCGGCCGGTTCAACTTCGAGTGGGTCGGCTTCACGCTCGACGCCTGGAAAAACCCGTTCGGCATACCCGAGTTGACCGACTCACTGATCACCAGCGTGCAGCTGGCGGCGCTCTCCTCGATCGGCGCGACCGTTCTCGGAACCCTGATCGCGATCGCCCTGGTCCGCTACAACTTCTTCGGGCGCAAGGCGGCAAACTTCCTGATAGTCATTCCGATGGCGACGCCCGAGGTGGTCATCGGTGCCTCACTGCTCTCGATGTTCCTGGTCTACGGCGCCAAGCTCGGATTCGGCACGCTTCTGGTCGCCCACATCATGTTCTCGATCAGCTTCGTGGTGATCGTGGTCCGCTCCCGGCTGATCGGCTTCGACCGGTCGCTGGAGGAGGCCGCCCGCGATCTGGGGCAAATGCATTCACGACCTTCCGCAAGATCACCCTGCCCCTGCTGGCTCCCGCGGTCGGTGCCGCGCTGATGCTCTCGTTCGCGCTCTCGATCGACGACTTCGTGATCTCGAACTTCAACTCCGGCGCCACCGTGACCTTCCCGCTGTACATCTTCGGAGCCAACCAGCGGGGGATCCCGGTCGAGGTCAACGTGATCGCGACCATGCTGTTCGCGGTCACGGTGATCGCGATGGCCGCGGTGATTCTGCAGCAGCGCCGGGCCGAGAAGATGGCCGAGAAACGGGCCGACGATGCCGGCACCACCGGCATGTCGATGCCGATCTGAGCCCGCCGTGAACTACGAAACGTCGTTGTTGACCGGCGGTGAGCGGGTCGAGGGGCTCGACGCGTTCCGCGAGGCCAAGCACGTGCACATGGACACGGAGATCGAGATCAAGGAGTGGTGGTACCCCTACGGCTGAGCCGGGGTGTCGCCTCTAGACTCCTTCCATGCTCGACCAGACCCGCACCCCGTACGTCGACGCGCTGATCGAATTCGCCAGGAGCGAGCCGGGCCGGTTCAACGTTCCCGGGCACCAGGGCGGCGTCGGCGCCGACCGGTCGCTGTTCGAGCTGGTCGGCCAGATCGGCCTGAACAACGACATCCCGGCCCTGATCGAAGGCATCGACGTCGGCGAGCCGAATCCGTTCCAGGAAGCCCAGCACCTGGCGGCCGAGGCCTGGGGGGCGGAGCGCACCTGGTTTCTGTTGAACGGCGCCTCGCAGGGCAACCAGGCGATGTGCATGGCGCTCGGTCACATGGGCAGCCATCTGGTGGTCCAGCGGAACGTCCACTCATCGGTGACCGACGGGATGATCATGGCCGGCCTGAATCCCACTTTCGCCGCGCCGGAGATCGATCCCGAACTCGGCATCGCCCACTGCCTGACTCCCGAAACACTCGCCGAGGCACTCGATCGCTGCCCCGATGCGGCTGCCGCGATAGTCGTCTCCCCCACCTACTTCGGCGCCAGCGCCGACGTCGCCGCCCTGGTCGAGGTAGCCCACTCGCGGGGGGTGCCGCTGGTCGCCGACGAATCCTGGGGGGCCCACCTCCACTTCCATCCCGACCTGCCCCAGAGCGCCCTCGACGCCGGGGCCGATCTGGTCATCTCCTCGACCCACAAGATCGTCGGCAGCCTCACCCAGTCGGCGATGATCCACCTCGGCTCCGACCGGTTCGAGGCCGAGATCATCGACCGCTGCGTGAGCATGACCGAGTCGACCAGCCCGAACTCGCTGCTCTGCGGATCACTCGACGCCGCCCGCAGGCAGGCCGCTGTCTACGGGGAAGAGCTGCTGACCGAAACCATCGCTGCCCTGGCCGAGGCCCGCTCCGAGATCAGAGCGATAGACGGCCTCGACGTGCTCGACGAAAGCCTGCTCGAGCAGAGGAGCGTGATCGGCTGGGATCCGCTGAGGCTGACCATCGACGCGCGGGGCACCGGGACGACCGGGTACCGGATCGCGTCGCTGTGCCGGGAGCTGGCCAACATCTATCTCGAGCTGACCAGCGACACGGTCGCGGTCGCCGTGTTCGGCATCGGGACCGGCAATCCGGCCAGGGTCCTCCGCCTTGTCGACGGTATCATCGCCGCGGTCGATCACATCGGGGCCGAGCCGCCCGCGACCAAGCCCGAATTCGCCCTGCCTCCGCCCTGGGGCGATCCGGCGATGACCCCGCGCCAGGCGTTCCTCGGACCTCAGGAGGCTGTTCCGTTCGCCCGGGCGGAGGGAAGGATCGCGGCCGAACCGCTGGCCACCTACCCCCCGGGCATCCCCAACGTGCTGCCCGGCGAGCGCCTTACCCGCGAGACCCTCGACTTCATCACCGACTCGATCCTGCACGGTGCTTATGTCCGCGGAGCCGCCGACCGCGAGCTGACCACCCTGCGCGTGGCTGTCGAGTAGGCCAGAGCCGCCCCCCGCCCTGAGCCGGGAGGCGACTTCGGCCCGGGAGCCGGGACGATCAGTCGAGCTCTGCGACCTCGCCCTGGTACCGGCTCATCGAGCTGGCCAGGCCTTCGTTGATCATCGCCCTGACCACGCCCTGGTTCTCGACGATCAGATCGGCGCGGGTGACCTGCCGATCGAAATCATCTTCGCCCTGTAGTGAGGCGATCTGATCGGCACTGCCTCTGAGCAGGGCAAAACCGCCCAGCTCACCACCATGCGGCGCCAGCAGGACGACCTCGAAATCCTCGATCCTCCCGCTGCCCTGGAGCTCACCCCAGAAGGCAACGCTCTCGTTGAACACTTCGAGAGCGCGCTCCTCGCGGCCTCGAACCACTTGTCCCCAACCGATGAATAGTGCGGCGTCAGCCATTAGCACTCCTTTCGTTGGATCTTTCGACCATAAATCCGTGGACCGGCCCGGTCAAGTCGCAGGTCCGGATTCGTCACCCCCGGACCACCCGTTACGCAACGAGGACCGACCAGAGGTCTTGACCCCGCACCCCGGTGCGGTTGGCTTGGGGGTACAAGTCCGGCCGTGATCAGTCGCGACCGGGATCTGCCTCGATCAACTCGATCCGGTAGTCGTCCGGATCGCGCACGAAGCAGAGCCGCGAGCCGCCTTCACGAACCGAGTAGGGCGGCCTTTCCGGCTCGATGCCTTCGGCGGCCAGCAGTTTCAGGGTGGCATCCATGTCGTCGACGGTGATCGCGATGTGGCCGTAGCCGGTGCCGATCTCGTAGGGCTCTTTGCGGTCGCGGTTCCAGGTGAGCTCGAGCCGGGGCCCGTCGCCCTCCAGTCCCATGAAGACGTTGATCGCCTCGTCGCGGATCGGCAGCCTGCGGATCTCTTTGAACCCGAGGCTCTCGTAGAAGGTGACCGAGCGTTCGACGTCGAGGACCCGGTAACAGGTGTGAATCAGTTCGGACATAACCTGAGGCTAACGCCTCGGCGGTGCGGATGAGGACCGGCGGATAGGCTGCGGCCATGAGCACCTACGACCTCGTCGCCGACCTGCCCGTCCGGATCGACTCGTACGAAATGGAAGGGCTGTCGATCAAACTCCCGCCCGAGTTCGAGCGGCTGACCACGGTGATCCAGATACAGGCCGACGGACTGACCGGAAACGGGGAAGACATCACCTACGAGGGGCTCGACCAGATCGCCCTGCAGGACGCCGGCCCGGTCCAGGACCTGACCGTGGCCGAAACGATCGGCGAGTTCTGCGAGCTGATCGGCCAGCTCGACCTGTTCCCGGCTCCGCCCGAACGAGAGGTTTCGCGCAACTACCGGCGATGGGCCTTCGAGTCGGCGGCGCTCGACCTCGCCCTGAAGCAGGCCGACACAGATCTCGCTTCACTGCTCGAAAAGCAGCTCCGCCCGCTCACATTCGTCGCCTCGATGGGCCTCGGCGGAGGCGGGGCCGGATCGGACATCGGCGCACTGGAGGTGAAGCTGGAGCGGTATCCGGACCTGCAGTTCAAGCTCGACCCCGCGCTCGACTGGGACCAGGACCTGATCGACAGGCTGGCCGCCACCGGGGCGGTGAACACACTCGACCTGAAGGGCCAGTACAAGGGGACCCCGGTCGACATCGACACCGACCCCGGGCTGTACCGGCGGCTGGCCGAGTCGTTTCCGGAAGCCTGGCTCGAAGATCCCGACCTGAATGAGGAAACCGGGCCGATCCTCGAACCGCACATGGACCGGGTCACCTGGGATGCCCCGATCCATTCGGTCGATGACATCGCGAATCTGGAATACAAACCGAAGGTGATCAACATCAAGCCGTCGCGCATGGGCGGGCTGAAGTCGACCCTCGACGGCTATGACTACTGCCGGGAAAACGGCATCGGCGCATACGGCGGCGGCCAGTGGGAACTCGGGGTCGGGCGCGAACAGATCCAGTACCTGGCGGCGCTCTTTCATCCCGACACCCCGAACGACGTAGCACCTCGCGGTTACAACGCCGATGAGCCCGATCCGGGGCTGCCGATCAGCCCGATGGAAGTGGCTTCAATCGGCTTTGGAATCCCTAATTAGGCCTTAGCCGGTGCTTACCCATACGACGGCGGGCCGAATCCGACGCCTGCTGTACGGTAGTTGCAAATCACCGATCGAGCGGAGTTGAAATGGCCAAAAAGAAGAAGAGTTTCGCGGACACCCTGAACGAGCAGATATCGAACGAGTTCGCGGCGTCCCAGCAGTACGTGGCGATGGCCGTTTACTACGACAGCGAGACCCTGCCGCGGCTGGCAGCATTCTTCTACCGCCAGGCGGTCGAGGAGCGCGAGCACGCGATGATGATGATCCAGTACCTGCTCGACGTTGACGAGAAGGTCGAGGTTCCCGACATCAAGTCGCAGCCGACCCGGTACAAGGATCCGATCACCCCGGTCAAGGAGGCGCTCGCCCAGGAGGAGCGGGTCTCGAGCGAGATCTTCGGGCTGTTCGAACTGGCCCGCCAGGTCAAGGACTACCGGGCCGAGCACTTCATGCAGTGGTTCGTCAAGGAGCAGGTCGAAGAGGTGGCCCTGATGGGCGACCTGCTGAACGTGGTCGAGCGCTCAGTCGACAACCTCCTGCTGGCCGAGGAGTACATCGCCCGCGAGGGACTCGGCGAAGAGAGCGCCGACCCGACCGCACCGCCCCCTGCCGGCGGATCCGGCGGCTGAAGAGGTGCTGCCATCTCGACAGGAGTATTGACCTTGCGCCCAGGATTGGCGGCACTCGCCGGCACTGCCGCACTCGGTTGTCTGACTCTGTTCGGGGCCGGACCGGCCACGGCGGCCGAAGCGCCCGAAGCGCCGCCAGAGCAGACGACGAAGCTGAGGATCATCAACGTCAAACTCAACGGCAACCAGGTCAAACGCGGCGAAGCCCTGAAGGTTCAAGTCGTCCTGAAGAACACCGGCGATAGCGAAGCGAAGAAGGTCGAAGTCTGCGCCAGGGTGCCGAAGAACAAAAGAAAGGGAATCAAGGCAAAGCCCCGGTGCAAATCGCCGGGCAAGATCGACCCGGGGGCAAAGAGACGGCTGAACTTCAGACTGAAGATCACCCCCAGGTTGAAGGGGAAGACGGTGGTCACCTTTCGGGCGGCCTCGGCCAACGCCGGCAAGGCGAAATCCACGCTGCAGTTCAACGCCCCGAAATAGGGAGAGCCGGGTCCCGGGGGCTATGGCGCAAACCGGAGCCGCCTGACCGGTCTGCGGCCGACGATCAACCGGCGGCGCGCAGCGGGCGGAGCGCTTCGGCCCAGCGGGCCAACTCGTTCAGCATCGATCCGGCCGCCTTCACCTGGCGCTCGCTCGCCTCGAAGCGGCCGTCCCCGCCGATCGACTGTGAGACGTGCGGCAGCGGCACCTGGGCCGGGATCGGCATCATCGAGAGCTGGAGCAGGGCCGGCTTGAGTGCCTGGGCCGCCCTCTGACCACCGGAGATCCCGCCGTACGGTACGAAGCCGACCGGCTTGTATTTCCATTCGTGATGCAGCGTGTCGATCGCGTTGACCAGCGACGGCGCCGGGGACGCGTTGTACTCGGGGGTCACCAACACGAACGCATCGGCCGGCTCGATCAACTCGCTCCACTCCCGGGTGTGCTGCTTCGAGTAGCCGCGCAGATGCGGCTCCTCCGGCTCGTCCATGAACGGAAGGCCGACCTCGAGCAGGTCGATCAACCGGATCTCGAACCGATCGTCCTGCCGCGCCACCGACTCAAACCACCGGCCGACCGGCAATCCCACCCGTCCGGGACGGACACTGGCGATCACTACGTGAAGGTTGATCATCTCCCTGACCCTAGTGACCCTGAACCGCCGGCGACACCG
>JBGUDX010000064.1:0-7563 GCA_041821645.1 Acidobacteriota bacterium | reverse complement strand
CGGGCTGATGGCGAGTCAGCCGGACCGCGAGAATCTGCGCGAGTTCATGCACGATTTCGAGCTCAAGTCGGCCCTCGGCCGGCTCGAAGAGGCGCTCGGCGAAAGCGAGACGATCCCCGGCGAAGCCGACGAGCAACCGGGGGCGGCCGAGGTCGAATTGACCGGGGGCGGGGTGGAACAGCTGGGCGACGGGCCGATCGCGGTCGAGATGCACGGGGGCTGGGCGGCGACCGACGGTGAGAAGGTGGTGGCCGGCAGGGACGGGTCGGACGAATTCGTCGAGGCGATCGCCGGGCGGCCGCTGATCGCACATGACATCAAGGCGATCGGGGGCCGCAGCGGCCTGCTCGCCGGCCTCGAGGCGACCGGAGCCGGACCGCTGGTCGACCACGACACTATGGTCGCCGCCTATCTGCTCGAGCCGACCCGGCGGAGCTACGCGCTCGACGACCTGGCGGTCGCCGCCGGGCTGGCGCCGTCGGGCCTGGATGACGAGGACGGTCAGATGTCGCTGGTGACCGAGGCCGAAGAAGAGGCGGAGTCGATCGCCCCCGAGATCGCGGCGACCGTCTGGAACCTGGCCCGCATCCAGGGACCCCGGCTGGAAGAAAGTGGGCTCCTCCCGCTGTTCGAGGAAGTCGAGCAGCCGCTGATCAGGGTCCTGGCCGCGATGGAGCGGATCGGGCTCAAGCTCGACCGGGACAAGGTCGAGGAGATGAAGTCCGGCATGGGCGAGCACATCTCCCGGCTCGAGAACGAGATTCACGCGCTGGCCGGAAAGGAGTTCACGATCGCTTCGCCGCAGCAGGTCGGTCAGGTCCTGTTCGACGATCTCGGGCTCTCGAAGAAGCGGCGCGGGAAGACCGGTTTTTCGACCGATGCCCGCGTGCTCGCCCAGATCCGTGATGAGCACGAGATCGTGCCGCTGATCGAGCAGTGGCGTGAGCTGAGCAAACTGAAGAACACGTATCTCGACCCGCTGCCGAAAGAGATCGATCCCGAGACGGGGCGGGTCCACACCACCTTCATCCAGGTCGCCGCACCTACGGGGCGGCTGTCCAGCATCCATCCGAACCTGCAGAGCATCCCGATCCGCACCGATGTCGGGAGGCCGCTGCGCGGCTGCTTCGTCGCCGAGCCCGGGAACCTGCTGGTTTCGGCCGACTACAGCCAGGTAGAGCTGCGGGTGCTGGCCCACATCGCCGACGAGCCGGTGCTCAAAGGCTTTTTCGAGGCCGGAGAGGACGTTCACACGGCCACTGCCGCCCAGGTCTTCGCAATCGATCCCGGGGAAGTCGATCAGGCACAGCGCTCAAAAGCCAAGATGGTCAACTTCGGCATCGTCTACGGGTTGACCGGCTTCGGCCTGGCCGACCGCCTGAACATCCCCCGGGCCGAGGGCGACGAGTTCGTGAAGCGCTATCTGGAGCGGTTCCCGGCGGTCAGCGCGTTCCGCGGGCAGGTGGTGGAGCAGGCAACCGCCGATGGCTACGTGTCCACCCTGCTCGGACGGCGACGGCCGCTCCCCGAGCTGAACTCGAGCCAGGCCAACACGAAGCGCCAGGGCGAAAGGCTGGCGATCAACACGGTGATCCAGGGCACTGCTGCCGACATCATCAAGATCGCGATGATCCGCTGCCACGATGCCCTGCCGGAGGCGGGGCTCTCCTCAAGGCTGGTCCTCCAGATCCACGACGAACTGCTTTTCGAGGGCCCCGAGGGTGAGGCGGAGCAGGTGATCGAACTGGCCCGCCGGGAGATGTGCGCCGCCTACACGCTGGAGCCGCCGCTCGAGGTAGAGGCCGGGGCCGGCCCCGACTGGCTCTCGGCGAAGTAATCATGGACGCGGGGGCGGCCCGCCGCGGGGCATCCGGATGAGCGCCCCGGCCTCCGTATGACCTCAGGGGTGCCCTCGTGAGCTACTGGCTGGCAGTCCTGGTCATGGGAGCGGTCGGGGTTCAGCTCGCCTTTCAGGCTCCGGTCAACAGTCGGCTCGGCGAGACGGTGGGGCGGCTGGCGGCCAGCCTGGTCAGCATCGTGATCGGGACCCTGATCCTGCTGGTCATCTGCCTGTTTGCCGGGAAGCTCGATGGCTTGGCCGAGATCGGCGACGCGCCCGCGTGGGCGCTGACCGGAGGCCTGATCGGCGCCTTCTTCGTCGCCGGTTCGACCCTGACCGTGATCCGTCTCGGGGCCGGCACGATTGCCGCCGCGATCATCACCGGCCAGTTGAGCTCCTCGCTCGTCTTCGACGGGCTTGGATTGTTCGGACTGGACAAGTCCCCGGTCACGGCGAGCCGGTTGGCCGGGGTCCTCCTGCTCATCGTCGGCACCTGGCTGGTGATCCGGCGAGGTTCGCGGGCGCATCAGCACCAGCGGCTCGGGATCGAAGGCATGGCCCTGGTCGCGGTGATGGTCTTTGCCGGTGTCCTGGTCGGGGCCCAGCCCCCGATAAACGGAGCGCTCGCCGAGGAGACCGGCGGGCTCGCCGCCGCCCTTTTCAATTTTCTGAGCGCGTCGGCGGCCATCGTCCTTCTCGTGGTGGCGCTGCGCGAAGGTTCGAGACTGGGGCGGCTGCGATCGGTGCCGCGGCGCTACTTCTGGGGCGGCCCGATCGGGGTGATCACGGTGACCGCTTCGCTGCTTCTGGTCGGCACGATCGGTGCGGCCGTACTCGCCGCGGCCATCGTCACCGGCCAGCTGCTGGCCGGGATCGGGCTCGACCGCTTCGGCTTGCTCGGCCTGGAAAAGCGGCCACTCACCACATCCCGTCTGGCCGGGGTGGCCCTGCTGATCGCCGGTACTGGATTGACCGCGTTCTAGTCCCGCGGTTAGGATCGCCATTACCCCACCCAAACAGGAAGACAGGTGCCCAACATGGATCAGATCCAAGTCACGGTTACGTTTCCCGGTATTTCAGACCTGAATGAGTTCAAACGGCTCCTCGAACCGGCATTCGATCTCGCCGGGGATGAGCCCGGTACCGTTCAGTACGACGGTTTCTTCAGCCAGGACGGGACCGAGGCCGTCTTTCGGGAGACCTACGTCGACTCTGACGCGGTGCTGGCACACCTGCAGAATGTCGGCCACCTACTGGGTCCGCTGGGCGAGGCGGGCGGTGGTGTGGAACTCGAGATCTTCGGAAATCCGTCGGCTGACCTCGAGGCCGCGCTGAGCAACATGTCTCCGAAGATCCACCCGTTCCACAGGGGGAAGTAGCGGCCCTTCGGCGGCCCGGCCCGGAGCCGCCGCCCCCGACCAACCGGGGACCGGTTCCCCGATCCGGATATCTGGCTGCCTGACGACCGAGTGCCGGCCAGGTTCCGGTAGGAGGCACCCCTGGGGGTACCCGGTCTGTTGCCATGAAGGACGACAACTATACAACCGTACAGTTGTGCTATGCTGCCGACATGACCGATACCGCACCGGTTCCACACCCGCTTCCGGACCCTCTGGCCGAGATGATCGCCCAGCGCTTCCGGATCCTGTCGGAGCCGATGCGGATCAAGCTGCTCGACCGGCTCCGCGACGGAGAGGCCTCGGTCCAGGAGCTTCAGGAGGCGCTCGGCGCCTCCCAGCAGAACGTGTCCAAACACCTCGGCCTGCTGCTGCAGGCCGGGATGGTGAGCCGGACCAAGCGTGGCAACCAGTCGCTGTACGCGATCGTCGACGAGGGGGTCTTCCTTCTCTGCGACCACGTCTGCGGCGGACTGCGGCGCGAGGCCGGCGAAATCGAATCCGTCCTGAATGGAGAACTGACCCGATGAACGAATCGACCAAATCAACCGAATGTGCGACCCACGGCGGCTGGCCGCTGGAGAGAGCCCTGTTCGCCATGGCCGGCACGGTCACCCTGCTGAGCGTGGCGCTCGCGGTACTGGTCTCGCCCTGGTTCCTGCTGCTGACCGCCTTCGCCGGGATCAACCAGTGGCTCTACGTCCTGGTCGGAGCCTGCCCCGCGTCGCTCGTCATGACCCGCGTGCTGGGGCTGAAGTCAACCCTGTACCCGAAAGAGGTCATCTCCGACGGGGCCGGCCGATGAACCAGGGCGGCGATCAGAAGTACGGCCCGCTGGGTCGGCTGGGCCGTTGGACCGCCACGCACTTCCGCATCGTGGTCGCCGTGTGGGCGGTCATCGCGATCGTCTTCGGCGTTTTCGCCCCCGGCGTGGAGAAGGCGCTCTCGGGCGCCGGCTGGGAGTCGACCGGCTCCGAGTCGGTCCTGACCCGGGACGAGATCGACAAGAACTTCAAGGGGCTCGGCAGCTACGGCCTGTTGGTCGTGGTCAGCTCGCCCTCGATGAGCGCCGATGACCCCGCCTTCAAGCAGACCGTTGCCGAGGTAGAAGACACGCTGAAGGCCGAACCGGCGGTCACCACCGTGGTGCCGCCCCGGCCCGGGATGACGATCTCCGAGGACGGCAAGACAGTGATCGTCCAGGCCGGAGCCGGCGAGGATCCCAACGAGATGGTGCGGGTCGCCGATGACATCAAGGAGCCGCTCGCCGAGCTCGGGGGCGAAGAGGTGGATGTCGCCCTGACCGGTGCACCCGGGATGTGGTCCGACTTCAACGAAGCCAACAAGTCGGCGATGCTCAAGTCCGAGGTGATCTCCTGGCCGGTCACTCTCGCGATCCTGGTACTCGCCTTCGGCTCGCTGGTGGCCGCCGGGCTGCCCCTGATGCTGACCATCCTCGGCCTCGTCGCCGCGGCCGGTTCCCTGTACCTCGGCACCCAGTTCATCGACATCTCGATCTGGGCGATGAACTTCGCGCTGATGTTCGCGCTCGCCCTCGGGATCGACTACGCGCTCTTCATAGTCATGCGTTTCCGCGGTGCCCTTTTCGGCGAAGGCATGTCGAGCGAGGAGGCCACCGCGACGACCATGGATACCGCCGGCAAGGCGGTCCTGTTCAGCGGCGTCACGGTGCTGATCTCGCTGAGCGCGGTCATGCTCGTTCCCAGCCCCGCCTTCCGCTCGATGAGCTTGGGGATCATGCTCTCGGTTCTGTTCGTACTGGCCGCGTCGCTGACCCTTTTGCCCGCGGTCCTGGCAAGACTCGGGCCACGGGTCGACAAGGTATCCCTGCCATGGGTCCATTCCGGCGAGCACCGTTCAGCCCGCTTTGAAGCATGGGGCGAGCGGCTGTGGCGCCGGCCGCTGCCGTACGCGGCGTTCGCGCTGGTCGCTCTGGGGATCCTGATCGTCCCGGTGTTCTCGCTGGATACCGGCATGCCCTCGATCAAAGTCGTCCCCGAGTCCGACGGCTCGAGACAGGGCTACAACCAGGTCCAGGCCGCCTTCGGTGACGGTGCGACCGGACCGCTGCAGATCGTCGCTCCACGTGCGGAAGCGGCGGCCGTGGCAGAACAGGTGCAGAGCGACAAGCTGATCGCCCAGGTCACGCCGCCGATGCCCGGAGGCGACGATCTGGTCCTGATCCAGGCGGTGCCGACGGTGGATCCCTCATCGACGGAGCTCGGCGGGGCGGTTGAACGCCTGCGCGGCAGCCTGCCCCCGGAAGTACTGGTCGGCGGTGCTGCGGTCGAGAACTACGATCTCGAGCAGACCCTGAACGACAAGACTCTGCTGGTGATCGGTGTCGTTCTGATCCTCGGGTTCCTGCTGCTGCTGGTCGCGCTCCAGGCCCCGGTGATCGCGGCGGTCGGCGTGATCACCAACCTGCTGGCGGCCGGCGCCGCTTTCGGTGTGGCCAAGCTGATCTTCCAGGACGGCAATCTGAGCGGAGTGCTCGGTTTCGAGTCGCAGGGCTTCCTCGACGCCTGGGGGCCGGTCTTCTTCTTCGCGATGATCTTCGCGATCTCGATGGACTACACGGTCTTCCTGCTCAGTTCGGCCAAGGAACACTGGGACCGGACCGGTGACCCCAAGGACGCGATGGTCGGAGGCCTGGCCCACTCGGGCCGGGTGATCTTCGCCGCCGCCGCGGTGATGGTCGCCGTCTTCTTCACCTTCGCGCTCTCCGGACCGCTGCCGCCCAAGGAGATGGGCATCATCCTCGGAGTCGCGGTGCTGCTCGACGCGCTCCTGGTCAGGCTGCTGCTGGTCCCGGTGATGCTCCGGCTGCTTGGCCGCTGGGCCTGGTACCTGCCGGCCTGGCTGGCGCGGATCCTGCCCGACGTGCGTTTCGGCCACTCCTGAGCGGCATTGCGCGAACGCCGGGTGATCCCGGCGTTCGCGGTCCGTTCCGGCGTTGGCGGCCAATTCGTCTTGCCGGCTCGCCAACCGGAGTAGCCTGAGGGGGCACGTAATCATCCTAGGAGGCCGATCTTGCCCGTTTCAACCGAGTCGCCAACAAAGACCCTGAACAACTACATCGGTGGCGCGTGGGTCGACGCCCCGGGGGCCGAACTGCACGACGTGGTCAATCCGGCGAATGGCGAGACGATCGCCCGGGTTCCGTATTCGACCGGCGTCCAGCTCGACGCCGCAGTCGCCGCCGCCCGCGAGGCGCTGCCGGCCTGGCGCGGAGTCAGCACGATCGCCCGGGCCCGCAAGCTGTTCGAGCTCCGCCAGAAGCTGGAAGACCGCAAGGACGAAATCGCCCGCGCTGCGGTAGCCGAGATGGGCAAGACCCTGCCTGACGCGACCGCCGAGGTCAGCCGGATGATCGAGATGGTCGAGGCCGCGACCGCGATCCCGACCACGATGCAGGGCCGGGTCCTCGAGGACGTCGCCCGCAACGTCGATGCCGAGACGATCCGTCAGCCGGTGGGCGTCTGCGCCGCGATTGCGCCGTTCAATTTCCCGGCGATGGTCCCGTTCTGGTTCCTGCCGTTCGCGATCGCATGTGGAAACACGTTCGTGCTCAAGCCTTCCGAACAGGTTCCGATGACCCAGTCGCTGGTCTTCGAGTCGATCGACGAGCTCGACCTGCCGCCCGGCGTGGTCAACCTGGTCAACGGCAGCCGCGAGGTGGTCGAGGGCATGCTCGACCATCCGGGGATCGATGCGATCTCGTTCGTCGGATCGGCCCCCGTGGCCCAGCTGGTCTACGAGCGCTCGGCAAAGAGCGGCAAGCGGGTCCAGGCCCTCGGCGGCGCCAAGAACCACATGGTGGTCTGTCCGGACGCTGTGGTCGACCCCACGGTCAAGGGCCTGATCGGGTCCGGCTTTGGCGCGGCCGGTCAGCGCTGCATGGCCGGATCGGTGATCGTCACGGTCGGCGAAGGCCACGACCGGGTCATCCCGGCCCTGGTCGAGGAATCGAAGAAGCTGACGGTGGGCGACGGCCTCGACGAAGGGACCGACGTCGGCCCGGTGATTTCGTGCGCCGCGCGCGACCGGATAAACGGCTGGATCGAGAGGGCGGTCGAGGACGGGGCCGATCTCGTGGTCGACGGCCGCGATCCCGGCGGGGACCCCGATGGCTCGTACGTCGGCCCGACGATCCTCGACAACGTTTCGCCGACCGACCCGATAGTCAGCGAGGAGGTCTTCGGCCCGGTGCTTGCCGTAGTCAACGTCGACACGCTGGAAGAGGCGATCGAGGTGGTCAATGCCAGCCCGTTCGGCAACGGCAACTCCATCTTCACGTCGTCC
>JBGUDX010000063.1:0-7573 GCA_041821645.1 Acidobacteriota bacterium | reverse complement strand
GGGTCGCCCGGACAGTAAGCGCTTTGTCCGGAGCAGAGCCCGGATCGTTCCGGGATCGTGACAGCCGCGTTGTCATCACTGACGATGCTGTGCTGCGCGCGGTGAGCCCGGAGGGCGCCGTCGACTGGGACGCCCTCAAATCGAGCCCGCTGCTCGAACAGATGGTTTCTGCCGGCAATCTGGTCGAGACCCGGGAGGTCGGCCTCGATGCCCTGGAAGGGCTCGGCGGGCTGCTGCCGACCGGGATCGAGCGGGTGCTCGAGCACGAGCGAATCCCGTTTGTCTCCTATCCCTACGAATGGACTTTCTCGATGCTGCAGGACGCCGCCCTGCTGCAGCTCGATCTCGGGATCGCCGCGATCGACGAGGGGCTGTCACTGAAGGACGCGAGTCCCTACAACGTCCAGTTCCGCGGGTCGAGCCCGGTCTTCATCGACGTCGGCTCGTTCGAGACCCTGCCCGAAGGCCTTCCCTGGGTCGGATACCGCCAGTTCTGCATGCTGTACCTGTACCCGCTGCTCTTCCAGGCTCACCGGGACCTGCCGTTCCACCCCTGGCTGCGCGGCTCGATCGACGGGATCAAGCCGGTTGACGCGATCAAGGTCTTCTCACTGCGTGACCGGCTGCGGCGGGGCGTGTTCATCCATACCTCCCTCCACGCGCGCCTCGACCGGAGGGCGAACCGTTCCGGACCCGGCGGCGAAGGTCAGACCTCGAAGAAGCGTACGGTCAAGCCGGACGCGGTCAAGGCCCACATGAACAGCATGAGGCGGCTGGTCTCCAAGCTGCGCTGGAAGTCGGGTGAGACCGCCTGGAGCGGCTACCGGCAGGACAACACCTACAGCGACGAAGACGACCGCCGAAAACAGGAATTCGTCGCCGAGGTCGCGGCGGCCGAGCGGCCCGCGCTGACCTGGGACATGGGGTGCAACGACGGCGCCTACTCCCGGATCGCGGCCGAGAACTCGGACCGGGTGGTCGCCTTCGACTTCGACCACGCCTCGGTCGAGGCGCTTTACCGCTCGCTGCGGGCCGAGGGGAACGACCGGATCCTGCCGCTGGTCGGCGACCTGGCCGATCCGTCGCCCGCGCTCGGCTGGCGGGGACTCGAGCGGAAGACACTGGCCGATCGCGGCGCCCCCGATCTGATGCTCGCTCTGGCGCTGATCCACCACGTTTCGATCAGCGCCAACATCCCGGTGGCCGATTTCCTCGGGTGGGCCCGGGACCTCGGCTCGACCCTGCTGATCGAGTTCCCGAAGCGAGACGACCCGATGGTCAAGACACTGCTTGCCAACAAGGGCGAGGGCGCCAACCCGGACTACACCCTCGACACCTTCGAGCTGGAGCTGGAACGCAGGTTCAGCATCGAACGCCGCGAGCAGCTGCCCTCGGGTGACCGCGTGCTCTACCTGGCCCGGCCCCTGTAGCCGGTCCGGCCGGCGGGCTCGGCGCCCGTCCCGCTACGCCCCGACCACTAACCCTTCGGCTTCGGCATAGGCCAGCGCGGCGCTTCGACCCGGCATTCGGCGGCCCTGCAGGCCCGTAGCCGGTCCAGCTGCTCGTTCATGTAGCGCTTGACCCCTCCGAAACGGGGATCCCTGATCCGGTTGTGGAGCTCGCCGGGATCGCGGGTCAGCATGTAGAGCTCGCGCGGCCCCTGCTCGTATTCGACGTATTTGTACGGACCCAGCCGCACGCCGACGTAGTTCTGGTTCTTGGCCTTGGCCGAGACTCGTGCGCCACCCGAGTTGCCTTCGGGAACGATCGGCTCATCGGGATAGTCACCGGGGATCAGCCTGGTCGGGGTCTGGTAGCTGGACAGCAGGATCGGGCGACGGGTCCGCTTCTTCGGCTCTTCCCAGAACCGGACCATCGACCGCCCGTCCATCCGCTCGCCCGCGTTCGCCCCGGTGATCCCGAGCACGGTCGGGGCGATGTCCTGGTTGGCGACCAGTTCACGGCTGGTCGATCGCGGCTTGATCCCGGGACCGCGAATCACCATCGGCACCTTCACCGCCGGCTCGTAGGGCAGCAGCTTGCCGCGGCTGAACCGGTGCTGGCCGAGGAAGAAGCCGTTGTCCGAGGTGAAGATCACGTAGGTGTTGTTCAGCTTGCCGGCCTCGCGCAGCGCGCGCATGATCCACTTGACTCCGTCGTCAACCGAGCGCAGCGCCTCGATTCCCTTCTGGTCCTCGCTGGTTATCTGGACCACCTCGCTCGAAGTCAACCGGGGCGTCTGTTTGCGCAGGAACCAGGGCTTGTCGGAGACGTCCTTCTCGTTGAAACCCGGCGGGCGCGGTGTCGGGTTGCTGAGGGCCGTGTCGTAATGCCGTACGGCCGGCTCCGGCCCGATCGGAGGCCGGGAATCACCGTGGGGGGTGTGGTAGTCGACCTGCAGGTAAAAGGGGCTGTTGCCCGAATCCCGGATCTCGTCTGCCGCGAGCAGGCTCATCGAGTCGGAGTGGTAGTTGCAGGTCTCGGGCCCCAGCCAGGGACAGCCGATCGGGTCCTTGCCGCCGAGCGTGTCGTAGAACGGCCAGCCGAGGCGCTCGGTGATCTTGCCGTCCCGGTTCTGACGGTACCCGTAGTACTCACGGGTCGAGTTGTCGGTGGCATCGCTGACCCAGCGGTCCCAGCCCGGCGGCACGGTCGTCTCTGCCGGCTCGTCAGGGGCCCCGTACTGGTTCATGAACTTGCCGAAGTGGGCGGTGCGGTAGCCCGACCGCTGCAGCCACACCGGAAGGTTCTCGTCGTAGATGCCGTTTTCCCGGTAGGCGTTCCAGCCGCCGCGCGGGCCGCCGACCCGGATCACTCCGGTGTTCTGGGCATAGCGGCCGCTCAGCAGGGTGGCCCGCGAGGGGGCGCAGAGTGGAAAGGGTGTCAGGTAGTTGGAGAACCGGATCCCCTTGTTGCGAATCAGTCGCATGGTGTTCGGCATGATGCGGCGGTCCCGGTTCTGGAAATCGCGCCAGGTGGCGCTGAACCGCTCTACCGGCTGGTCGTCCGTCTGGATCACGACCACGTTCGGCCGGGTCGCCGCCTGAACCGGCGCGGCGGGGTTGAGGATCGCCACAACTCCGGCGGCGAGCACCATGCCGGCCGCCAGTCGAAGCCTCCTGAGCGGGCCGGCCGGCTCGTTAGCGCGGTTTTTGCGTTTCATTGGCAAAAGGGTTCTAAAGGGTTAACTGGGCAAATACCGGTTTGCTGCGGCGAAAGCGCAACTTTCCGGGTTCTGGACGGTCTCTTTCGCAGTCGGCCGGACGACATTTCGCGGCCTTCATCTGTCAGTATTTCGGGTCGATTCAGCCTGACTCAGGCTGTTACAAGGTTCACCAGGAGTCCATCCGGCAAACCCGGGGCTCCGCCAAGCCACAATCAATCGGGAAGACGTTTGTACATCTTGAGCAAATCATCGAAACTTCTGGCGACGGCAACCGGTCTGGCGGTGGCCCTGACCGCCGCTTTCGCGATCGTCCTGACCGGCGGCGGAAGCTCGACGGGAGAGGGCGGCAGCGAGTCGGCCGGCTTCGCACAGGCAGCGGTTCCGAGCGCCAAGCAGGGCCGCTACCGGACCCGTCCCGACCTCAAGCCCCCGAGGATGACCATCAAGAAGTCTTCAGCCGAGGCGTCCGGCGGAAAGATCTTCGTCGGCTCGAAGGTGGCCGGCGCGGCGATCTACGACGAGACGGGCGAGCCGATCTGGTTCCTGCCTTCGCGCAGCATGGACTTCCGCACGCAGAAGTACCACGGCAAATCGGTGCTGACCTGGTTCCAGGCTCCGACCAAGGGGTCCGGGCTGAAACGCAACACCTACAAGATCGCCAACCGCAACTACAAGGTGATCAAGAAGGTCTATCCCGGCCACGGTCACGGGGCCGATTCGCACGAGTTCAATCTGACCGGGCGAAATACGGCGTTCGTCACCGCCTATAGTCCGTCCAGCGGCAACCTGAGCTCGGTCGGCGGCCCGAGCAATGGCCCGGTCAGCGATTCAGTCGCCCAGGAGGTCGATGTCAAGACCGGTCGCCTGCTCTGGGAGTGGCACAGCCTCAGACACGTGCCGATCAGGGACACCTTCGTCAACAAGATACGACGCCCGGGCGAGCCGATCGACTACTTCCACATCAACTCGGTGAACGGCACCCCGGACGGAAACATCCTGATTTCGGGCCGCGGCACCAATGCGGTCTACAAGGTGAGCCGCAAGACGGGCCGGATCATCTGGACCCTGGGGGGCAAGCGAAGCGACTTCAATATGGGCAATGGGGCCGTCTTCCACCAGCAGCACGACGCCAAATTGATTTCGGGAAACCGGGTCTCGCTGTTCGACAACACCACCTCGCCAACCACCACGAACCGGCCGCGGGAGCAGTCGCGGGCACTGGTTCTGAAGCTGAACTTCAAGAAGATGACCGCGAACGTGGACCGGGAGTTCTACAACCCGGCGAAGCCGCTCTCGACCCAGCAGGCCAACGTCGAGAAGCTGAACAACGGCCACTTCTTCGTCGGCTGGGGCGGGGTTCCACTGATCAGTGAGCACCAGCCGGACGGCGACATCGTGTTCGACGCCAAACTCGAGGGGATCAATTCCTTTTACCGGGCCTACCGCCAGAAGTGGTCCGGCAAGGCCCCGGGAAAGGTCGCCCTGGTGGCCGCGTCCGCCGGGAAAGACAAAACCAAGCTCTGGGTCAGCTGGAACGGTGACTCGAAGGTGCGCGACTGGCAGGTCTATGCCGGTGGCGGCAGGAACTCACTCAGGAAGGCCGGCCAGAGAGAGCGGGACGGGTTCGAGACGGTCACCGCGATCCCCCGGAGTGCCCGCTACGTAAAGGTCAAGGGACTCAACGCCAAAGGCAAGCCGATCGGCTCCTCCCGAACGGTCAAGGTCCGCTAGAGCAACGGCTCGGGCCACGGCGGCAGTTGCTGCCGGCAGGTGCCGCCCTTGCAGTCATCGACCTCGTCGAGGTGCGAGCTCATGTATTCGAGCACGGGCGCATAGGCCGGGTCCGCCGCCACGTTCTGCAGCTCCCAGGGATCGCGCTCGAGGTCGTAGAGCTCGAGGTCGCCATCGCGGTAGCTGATGAACTTGTAGGGGCCGACCCGGAAGCCCGAGTAACGAAGAGACGGTGCCTTGACCGAGATCGCGGCATCCGGGCCCTGGACCGGAGCGGCCAGCGATATCCCGACCGGCCTGGTGCTGCGCAGGTCGGGATCACGCCAGTACCGGCGCAGGGAGCGGCCATCGACCCTGTAGCCGGGCTTGGCGCCGGCCAGCTTCAGCACCGTTTCCGGCACGTCGATGTTGCCGACGACCTCGTCCGATTTGCGCCTCGACGGAACGTCGGGGCCGCGAACCGCCATCGCGACCTTTGACGACGCGTCATAGGCCAGGAACTTGCCCGAGGTGAAGCGCTGCTCGCCGAAGAAATAGCCGTGGTCCGAAAGGAAGAACAGGTAGGTGTTGCGCAGCTGACCGGTCTTCTTCAGCGCCTTGACGATCTCGCCGATCCCGTCGTCCACCGACCGCAGCGACTCCAGGTATCGGCGGTAGTAGCCGGTCAGGTTCGAGACCTGGTTTCCGCCCAGCCTCACCCCTGCCGACTCCTGGACCGACTCCGGCTTGTCGCTCATGTCGAACTCGTTGAAGCTGGGTGGCTTCGGTAGCGGTGTCCGTGAAGCCGATCCGCGATGCCTCGAGGCCGGCTGGGGGCCCTTCGGTTTCTGGACGTCGCCATGGGGAGCCTGGTAATCGACCTGGACGAAGAAAGGCGAGTCGTGGTTGCGCCTGACCTCCTTGACCGCGGCCCGGGTCATCACGTCGTTCAGATAGGTGCACTTCTTGCGGTGATCCTGTTTGGCAAGGGCCTCGGCCGTGCACTTCCGGGAATCGACGGTTCTGCCCCTCGAGCGGTAGTCCGGGTTGCCGATCGGGCCGATCGCGTAGCCGTTGTCATTGACCCTGTAGCCGTAGTAGCGCGTACCGGGCGCGAATGCGGTCGTAAACCAGCGATCCCAGCCGAGCGGGATCGTCTGGTCCACCCGACCGGCCACGTCGTCGAAGTAGTCGTTGATGAACTTGCCGAAGTGCGCGGTTCGATAGCCGGCGGCCTGGAGTGCCACCGGAACGTTGTCTTCGGCGATCGGCAGGTTCTGCCAGCCGCTCCAGCCGCCGAACGCGCCTTCGTTGGTGATCAGTCCGCTGTTGTGCGGGTACTGGCCGGACAGCAGCGACGCGCGCGAGGGAGAGCAGACCGGGGATGTCGCGTAGTAGTTGCGAAACTCCGTCCCGGCCCGGACGATCTCCCTGAGCGTGTTCGGCATCACCTTCTGGTAGCCACGCGAGTTTCCGCGAAAGCTGGCCTTCATGGTCCGGGCGCTCTGGTCATCGGTCTCGATGACCACGATGTTCGGGCGGTCGGCCCGCGCGAAAGCCGGCTCGCGGGCGCCTGCAACCACGAACAGGAGTGCCGGCATCGCGGCACCCAGGAGCACTCTGTAGAGCTGTCTACGGAAAATGGTCAACCGGTTGATACTTCTTCTGTCGGCGGGATCGTCAGTTGAAACCGTCCAGTGGGACGCTTGTTGCGCTCCGATCGTGCCATGTCGGCCCCTACAACCGCTCTGTGGGCGGCTCCCGATCAATAGACTCGCCCCTCCGTGAGCGACTCGTCAAAGGCAGGCAACCCGCTGCCGCGGCCGTCCCTGTTGATGGGGGCCGCGCATCTCGGCGCGCTCTGGGCCCTGGCCTTTCTGCAGCCGATGCTGTCTCTGCTCGGCGAAAATCCCGAGTTCTTCGTCGCCCGCGGCAATACGACCGGCCAGATCGTGATCTACGCGCTCACACTGGCCCTGGTTCCGCCGCTGGTCGGCCTGCTGCTCGAATACCTGGCCCGGCTGGTCAGCGACAACTTCAGGTGGGGCCTGCACCTGGTGCTGATGACCCTGGTCGGCGCGGCGTTCGTGCTTCAGCTGGTCAAGGACACTCTCGACTGGCCGGCCGGTCTGCTGATCGCGCTCTCGGTCCTGCTGGCGGCCGGCGGCGTGTTCGCCTACTCCCGGTGGCGCTTCCCCCGGGCCTTCATGGACATCCTGACCCCCGCCCCGATCGTGATCCTGCTGATCTTCTTCCTGTTCAGCGGGACCTCCAGGCTGATCCTGCCGCGCGAACAGCCCGAACCCATCGATATCGCGATCGGCAACCCGGCTCCGGTGGTGATGATCATCTTCGACGAGTTTCCCGTGGCATCGCTGATGACACCCGATGGAGAGGTGGACCCCACCCGCTACCCGGCCTTCGCCGATCTGGCTTCGAGCTCGACCTGGTACAAGAACGCGACCGGCGACGCCGCCTACACCCCACTGGCCGTGCCGGCGATGCTCACCGGCCGGGAACCCAGCCAGGACGATCTTCCGATCGCGGCCGACTACCCCCGCAGCCTGTTCACCCTGCTCGGCGGGTCCTACGATCTGAAGGTGATGGAGGCGGCGACCAAGCTCTGCCCTGAAGACCTCTGTCCCGACCCGGCCGCCGACCCGGGTGACGAAGCGAGCCTGGGGGAGCTGTTCTCCG
>JBGUDX010000062.1:0-7579 GCA_041821645.1 Acidobacteriota bacterium | reverse complement strand
CAGCCAGAAGAACCGCGACTACACGATGGACGTCGGCGGCGGATACGCGGCGCGGTTCGTGCGGCGGTCGGCTCCTGCGAAAAAGCCGTTCTTCCTCTATTACTCGCCGCCCGGCCCGCACGCCGAAGACACCAACCACATGCAGGGCCTTCGCCCCGGCGCACCGGACCCGGATCCGCGCCCTCCGAAGCGCTACCGGCATACCTTCGACGACGTGCCGCTGCCGAAGTCGCCCTCGTTCAACGAGGCCGACGTATCCGACAAGGCCCAAAACCTGAAGTCGCTTTCGCCGTTGAGCGAAGCACAGATCGAGGAGATCACCGACAACTACCGCGGCCGGCTCGGAGCGGTCCGGGCGATCGACGACCAGGTCGGGAAGATCGTGCGGGGGCTGCGTCGCGCCGGTGAGCTCCGCAACACCTACATCATCTTCAACTCAGACAACGGCTACCTCCAGGGCGAGCACCGCCTCTGGGGGTCGAAGTTCCTGCCGTATGAGAACACGATCAGGGTGCCGACGATTATCCGCGGCCCGGGGGTCAAGAAGGGCCGCAGCCGGTCGGGCAACTCGATCGACGTCGACCTGGCCCCGACGATCCTCGACATGGCAGGGGCCAGGCCCGGCCGGACAATGGACGGAGTTTCCCTGCTGCCCGCCGCCCGCGCGAAGCGCAAGCTGCCGCGACGGAAGGTCCTGCTGCAGGCGATGCGGCCCCTGCTCAGGTTTCCCACGCCACTGACCGCATTCGACCTGCCCTACTACGGGATCCGCACGAACAACTACAAGTACATCAACTGGTCGTTCGGCGAGACCGAGCTCTACGACATGCGAAACGACCCGGACGAGCTGGAAAACCTTGCCGCCGACCCGGCACACGCCGGCACGGTGGCCCGCCTGGAGGTCGAGGCGAAGCGACTGAGCGAGTGCCGCGGCCCGGCCTGTCGCTGAACGCCGTCGAGACTGCCGCCAGACTGGGCATTAGAGTCGGGGCATGGCCGACCCCGCGATCGATCCCACCGCAGAGCAGATAGCCCTGATCACCGGTTCGTCCGACCCCGGGCCGATCGTCATGGTCAACCTGCTGCGGTTCAAGCAGGACGCCGACGGGATCGATGCCGGGGTGAGCGGGGCCGAGGCCTACGGCCGATACGGCGCCGCCGTCGCGCCGCTGCTGGAAAAGGCGGGTGGCCGGGTGCTGTCCACCGCGGTCTGCGAAGAGAGCATCATCGGGCCGGAGGCCCACGAGTGGGACGTGGTGATCCTGGTCGGGTATCCCTCCCGTGAAGCGTTCCTCGGCATGGTGGCCGACCCCGCCTACCAGGAGGTGGTTCCCCACCGGACGGCGGGTCTGGCCGACAGCCGGCTGATTCTCTCGAAGTCCCCCTGAACTCGTACCGGGTCCGGGGTTTCTGCCCCCGGGGGCCGAAAAGCGGGACCGCAGGATCGGTCTGCCGGGAGTAGCCTGTCAGGTACCGGGTCCGACTCTGCACATAGCCCGGTGGAGGTGCGATTCGTGGCAATGAGTGAGACCCACCAGTCAGGAGGCGTCAATGAGTGAACCGGAAGAGAGCCCCGGCCAGCAGCCGGTGCAGTTGGCGGTTGATTCACCAATCTGGAAGTCGTTTTTCACGGTCGCACCACTGGTGCTGGTCGGGACCATGGAGGCCGACGGTCACGATCTCGCGCCCAAACACATGGCGACGCCGCTCGGCTGGAGCAACTACTTCTGCTTCGCATGCAGTCCGAAGCATGCGACCCAGCGAAACGCGCAACGCACGGAGGAGTTCACGGTCAGCTTCCCCCGCCCGGAACAGATCGTCGAGACCAGCATGGCCGCGGCGCCGCGAGAAGCGGAAGGCGACAAGCCGAGTCTCGCCGCGGTACCGACCTTCCCGGCAACCACGGTCGAGGGGATCCTGGTCCGGGACGCCTACCTCTGGCTCGAATGCCGTCTGAACCAGATCGTGGACGGATTCGGGGCGAACACCCTGATCATCGGTGAAGTCGTGGCCGCCGCGGTGGACCAGCGTTCGATGCGGGATTCGGAAGAAGACGATGCCGACCTGCTCGCGGAGAGTCCGATGCTCGCCTATATCGCGCCGGGCCGCTTCGCCAAGATATCCCAGACGTATTCGTTCCCGTACCACACGAACTTCAGGCTTTGACACCAGATCCGACGGAACTCCTCGGGTGGTTGCGAGATCGCCAGGAGGAAATGGAGCAGCTCCTGGTCGCGCTCGCCCAAGCCGAGTCACCATCGCTCGACGCCGCGGCCCTGCTCGGCGTCCGGGAGATGCTCCGCGCCGAACTCACCGGGCTGGGATTCGAAGTCGAGCAGCTCCCGGGCGCCGAGGGCTGCGATCACCTGCTGGCCATTCACCCGGACGGCGGGGATCGGCCGGCTCAGCTTCTGCTCGGGCACTTCGACACGGTCTGGTCACTCGGGACGCTGAGGCGGATGCCGGTTGAAGAGCGTGACGGCTGTCTCCATGGACCGGGCGTCTTCGACATGAAGGGCGGCCTGGTCCAGATGCTCTACGCCCTGCGCGCCAACGCCGAGTTCGGGGTTGAGATGCCGTGCCGGCCGGTCATTTTCCTGAACGCCGACGAAGAGATCGGCAGCCCGGATTCCAGACGGCACACGGTCAGGCTGGCCGGCGGGGCCGCTCGCGCGTTCGTCATGGAACCCTCGTACGGGCCCCACGGCCAACTGAAGACCGGCCGCAAGGGCATCGGCCGGTTCACCCTGAAGGTGACCGGGGTCGCCAGTCACGCCGGACTCAACCCGGAAGGCGGTGCCAGCGCGATCCTCGAGGCATCGCGCCAGATCGAGCGGCTGTTCGAGCTCAATGACGCCGAGCGCGGGGTCACCGTGAACGTGGGCACGATCGACGGCGGCATGCGACCCAACGTGGTCGCCCCCGAGGCGATGGCCGAGATCGAAGCCAGGGTTGCGACTGCCGAAGACGCGGCGAAGGTGGAGCGGGCGATCCGCGGTCTCGAGCCGACCGCGGACCGGCTGTCGCTGTCGGTCGAAGGAGAGTTCGGCCGCCCGCCGCTGGAGATGACCCCGCGCAACCGGCGGCTTTGGGAGCGGGCCCGCCTGGTCGCCTCCGACCTCGGCCTGGAGATCGAGGACGCCCAGGTCGGCGGAGCGTCCGACGGCAATCTCACCAGCCCGCACACCGCCACCCTGGACGGGCTGGGCGCGGTCGGCGATGGAGCGCACGCCGAGCACGAGCATGTCGTGCTCGACCGCATGCCCGAGCGGGCGGCCCTGATCGCCGGCCTGTTCGCGAGTCCCCCGGAAGACCCGGCTGAAGGCGAGGTCTAGTTGATGAACCCTCCCAGAACAGTGCTCGGAAGCCTGACCAGAATCACCGACTTCGACCAGTGGCTGCCCGAGGTCGAGCCGCGGCCGCTGGATACCTGGGCGCGGGGTGACTACGTGGTGGTCGAGATGCTCGGCGACGGGCCAGACCGCTACCAGGTCGAAACCACCGACGGCTCGGCCGCCGAGATGCGCCCCGGCGACCACCTGATCGGGGCCCTCGGCACGCGGGCGGCCACGCTCGAGGTGGTCGGAGACTGGCGCGACGTCGGCGAAGACCTGCGCATGCAGACCCTGACCAGGGCCGGTGTGCTGGGCGTCTGCACCTCGGCGGCCCTGGACAGCGCGCCGCTGGCAAACGTCAAGTACGTCGGCCACGCGGTCAGGGCCGGCGAGGTCTGCACGATGAAGGGCTTCGTGGCGCCGGCCGACGAACATGAGCTCGAGGCCCCGCTGATCCTGATCATCGGGACCTCGATGGACTCGGGAAAGACCGTCGCCGGGGTCGCCATGATCAGGGAACTGGTCGCGATGGGCAAGCGGGTGGCCGGGACCAAAGTAACCGGGGTCGGCCGGCTGCGTGACACCCTGGCGATGAAAGAGGCCGGGGCCTACCTGACCGCCGATTTCGTCGATGTCGGCCTGCCGTCGACCGTGGTACCGCGGGATGAATACGAGCAGTCGCTTCGCCTGCTCTGCTCCAAGCTCGCGGTTACCGAGCCCGATGTCGTGATCGTCGAAGCCGGCGCTTCGCCGCTTGAGCCCTACCGCGGCGATGTCGCAATGCGGGTCCTTGCCGACAAGGTGGCGATCACCGTGCTCTGCGCCTCAGACCCGTACGCGGTGATGGGCGTCATCGGCGCGTTCGATGCCAGGCCCGATCTGGTCTCGGGCCGTTCGACCAGCACCGAGGCCGGCATCGCACTGATCGACAGGCTGGCCGGCATCCCGGCGCTGAACATGGTGAACCGCAGCAGCGGCCCGGAAGTGGCCGCTTTCCTCCGGGAGAACATGCCGGCCGGCTTCTTCTCCTGATCCCCGCCCGCGGCCGGGAGTTCCGTGGCCGTAGATTGTGTGCATGTTCGAGCCCGATTCACCAAACGAACCGTTCGACGATCGAAGCGACGCGGGTACGCGCCTCGCCGAGCGCCTCCTGCCGCTCGCCGACGAGGATCCGGTGATCATCGCGCTGCCCCGCGGCGGGGTGCCGGTGGCGAAAGAGATCGCGGTGGCGCTCGGTGCCCCGCTCGAGATCCTCGCCGTGCGCAAGCTCGGCGCCCCGGCCAACCCCGAATACGGCATCGGCGCGGTGGCCGAGGACGGCTCCTGCGTGGTAGACACCGAGGTGGTGAGGCAACTGGGGATCGACGACGACACGCTCGAGTCGATCATCGCCGGCGAGACCGCCGAACTCGGCCGGCGGGTGTCGGCCTATCGCGGCGACCGCCCGGCGATCGGGCTGGCCGGCCGGACCGTGATCGTGGTCGATGACGGCGTCGCGACGGGCGTCACCGACACTGCGGCTCTTCGGGCGGTGCGCCGTCAGGAGCCGCGGCGGCTGATCCTGGCGGTGCCGGTGTCGGCTCCGGATTCGGTCCCGTCACTGCGCACCGAGGCCGATGAGGTGGTCTGCCTTTCCACTCCTCCGCTGTTCTACGGGGTCGGCATGCACTATCACGACTTCTCCCAGGTGAGCGACCGGGAAGTCGTGTCGATCCTGGAAGAACTGGGCGAGCGTTAGCCGCGCGAGCGCCGTTCGGCATACTTGAGTGATGAGCCAACGCATAGTCATCATCGGAGCCGGGACGGGCGGCACGCTCACCGCGAATCGCCTGCGCCGGGACTTCGACCACAACACCGAGATCGTCGTGATCGACAGCGACGATCGACACGTCTATCAGCCGGGCCTCCTGTTCGTGCCGTTCGGGCTGGCCCAGCCCGACGACATCGTGCGACCGCGCGCGGAGCAGCTGCACGACGGGATCGATTTCCGCCTGGCCGAGGTGGACCGGGTCGAGACCGCTGACAACTCGGTGTATCTGGGCGATGGTACGCAACTCGAGTACGACCTGCTGGTGGTCGCCAGTGGCGCCTCGTTGCTGATGGACGAGACCGAGGGGCTGACCGGACCGGGCTGGCAGGAGAAAGTGTTCGGCTTTTACACGCTCGAGCAGGCGACCGCGCTCACCCGGGCGCTGGAGGGCTTCGAGGGGGGACGGTTGGTGGTCAATACGATCGACATGCCGATCAAGTGCCCGATCGCACCGCTCGAGTTCTGCTTCCTGGCCGACTGGTTTTTTCGCGGGCGCGGGGTCCGCTCGGAGGTGGAGATCACCTACGTCACGACACTCGACGGTGCCTTCACCAAGCCGGTCGCGGCCGAGCACCTGGCCGGCATGTTCGAAGAGAAGGAGATCGGCCTGGAGACCGAGTTCGCCACCGGCCAGGTGGACGGTGAGGGCGGCCGTCTGATCAGCTGGGACGAGCGCGAGATCCCGTTCGATCTGCTGGTCGCGATCCCGCTCCACGGCGGCGTGGAATTCATCAGCCGTTCGCCGGGCCTGGGCGATGAGCTCGGCTTCGTGCCGACCGATCCGCACACTCTGCAGAGTGAGGTCGCCCCGAACGTGTTCGCGATCGGCGATGCGACGAATCTGCCGACCTCCAAGGCCGGTTCGGTCACCCACTTCGAAGGCGAAACGGTGACCGGGAACATCCAGCGATTCCTGGCGGGCGAGGATCTCGAAGGAAGCTATGACGGGCACGCGAACTGCTTCATCGAGACCGGCTTTCACAAGGCGCTGTTGATCGATTTCAACTACGAGGTCGAGCCGCTTCCCGGCCGCTACCCGAACAAAGTGGGGCCGCTTCCACTGCTCAAGGAGTCGCGACTCAACCACCTCGCTAAGCTGGCCTTTGAGCCTTTCTACTGGCACGCCCTTCTGCCCGGCCACGACATGCCGGGCGTGGGATCCCAGATGTCCATGGCCGGCAAGGAACCGGTCACAAGCGAAAAAGGAGACAACGGATGAGCACCGCCACCTACGCCGGCACACCGGTCGAAGTCGACGCCGAAGGCTTCATGGCCGATCCCGAGCAGTGGAACGAGCAGATCGCCGAGCAGATCGCCGCAGAGAACGGGATCGACCAGCTGACCGAACGCCACTGGATGGTGATCAACTACATGAGGCAGTCCTATCTGGAGGACGGCGCGGCGCCGTCGATCCGGACCCTCGGGAAGGCTTCCGGGGTGCCGATCAAAGAGCTCTACCAGTTGTTCCCCAAGGGCCCGGCGAAACGAGCGGCGAAAATCGCCGGAATCCCCAAGCCACGCGGCTGCATCTAGAAAGCGAGGACGTTATGAGCGAATTGCTCGAACAGACGGAAACCAACGGACGGCCCGACGCCGTCGGACAGACCGACGCCTCCGGGGATGAACCGATCAAGAAAGTCTCGGTGATCATTTCCAAGGGATCCCTGGAAGGGATCTACCCGGGGCTGATCATGGCCAACGGTGCCCGGATGGAAGGAATCGAAGCGAGCGTGTTCTTCACCTTCTTCGGGCTGGACGCGATCAACAAGTCCAAGAACGAGAACGTGAAGGTCTCGACGGTCGGAAACCCGGGACTGCATCTGGCCACCATGGTCGGTGGAATTCCCGGCGTTTCATCGATGGTCACCAAGAAGCTCGCCGGAGAGATGGAGAAGCTGGACATCCCGCCGATCCCCGAGTTCCTCGAGATGATCTCCGATTCCGGCGCCCCTCTGTACGGGTGCAAGGCCTCGGTTGACCTGTTCGGCCTTTCCGAGGACGATTTCATGCCGCAGGTGGAGGACATCATCACCGTCGGCGAGTTCTATGACTACGCCGCCGGCGGCCAGATCATCTTCACCTGAGACGTATGGCCGCCCGCTACCGAGATTCGCTGCCGCAGATTGACGGCGATCTCTTCCTGACCGATGGCGGGGTCGAGACCACGCTGATCTTCCATCGCGGGATCGACCTGCTGGAGTTCGCCGCCTTCACCCTGCTCGACGACCCTGAAGGGATCGAAGAGCTGAGGCGCTACTTCCGGCCCTATCTGCGGCTCGCCTCCGAGTACGGGGCGGGCTTCGTGCTCGAGAGCCCGACCTGGCGGGCGAGCCAGGTCTGGGGCGAGCGGCTCGGCTGGGACGCGGCCGAGCTCGAGCGCCTCAACCGGCGGGCGATCGGGCTGATGGAGGAGCTGCGGAGCGAGGCCGAGGAG
>JBGUDX010000061.1:0-7671 GCA_041821645.1 Acidobacteriota bacterium | reverse complement strand
CCGATCGGACTCGGGGTGGTATTCGAAATAGCCGAACCCGAAAGTCCCGTCTTCCCGCAGCACCGTCGAGCTACCGTGGATCACATCGTGAACCAGAACAGCGTCCTCGCGCCGGCGGTACCGGAAGGCCAGACCAAGCTGTTCATCAACCGCGGCAAGCAGAGTGGCATAACCGAGGACGATCTTCGCTGGGCCCTTCAGGAAGGCGCCGTGCTGCCGGAGGACGCGGTCTCCGAGATCAGGATCCTGGACAGGTTCTCATTCGTCGAAATCGACAGCGACCGGGCCGAGAAGACGGTCGAGTTCCTCGACGGGACCAAACTGAAGGGTTCCGAGATCCGGGTGGAAGTAGCCCGCAGTTAGCCGACCGGGGCCGTAAGCTTTCGGGCGATGAGCGCTGCACGCGAAGGAATCTCAGAAGGCCCGCTGGAGGAGTGGTTTCGGGGCAGGGCGAACGGCATCGAGCCGCCGCTCGACTACGAGAGGATCCATGGTGGCATGTCCAACATGACCTTCCTCGTAACCGACCAGTCGGGAGCGCGGTGGGTCCTCCGGCGGCCCCCGCTGGGCAAGCGGCTCGGCTCGGCTCACGACATGGGCCGCGAAGTGAAGGTCGTTTCAGCTCTGGCCGAAACACCGGTACCGGTTCCACCGGTGGTCGGCTACTGCGACGACGACGAGGTGAACGGGGCGCCGTTTTACGTCATGGAGTTCGTCGAGGGCCCGGTGCTCCGGACTCCTGACCAGGCCGAGCTGTTCCCCTCACCCGAACAGCGGCAACATCTCGGAACCGGCCTGGTCGACACGCTTGCCGCGATCCACTCGGTCGACCCCGACGAGGTCGGGCTGGGCGACCTCGGGCGGCACGACGGCTATGTCTCCCGCCAGCTGAAACGGTGGCACGGCCAGTGGGAGAAACAGAAGACCCGCGAACTCGACACGGTCGACGAGCTCTTCAGGCGGTTGAGCGAAGCGATCCCGGAGCAGACCACGACCGCGATCGTGCACGGCGACTACCGCCTCGACAACGTGATCTACAGCCCGGAAGGCGATGTGGCCGCCGTAGTTGACTGGGAGCTCTGCACCCTGGGCGACCCGATGGCCGACCTCGGCCTGCTGATGGTCTACTGGGTCGAGGCCGACGACGAGGTGGTCCCGCTGTTCAACCCGGCAACGGTCGCCCCGGGATTCCCCGGGAGGACCGAGCTGGCCGAGCACTACGCCCGGGTCTCCGGACGGGACATCTCCGACCTGGACTACTTCGTCGCGCTCGGCTACTGGAAGCTGGCGATAATCTGCGAAGGGGTGCTCGACCGCTTCCAGAAGGGCCAGTACGGCAAGGAGGGCGGCAGCGGCGGCCAGGACTTCGCCCGGACCGTCGAGACCCTGGTCAACGCCGGGCTCGCGGCAACCGACCGGATGTAGCCCCGTCGGCGGCCTCTCGGAAACCGCCCCCGGGCCCGGCAGGCCATCCATTCGTGACTTCAACTGCGCGTCGGCATTCCGGCGACGGTTGCCGGAACCGGGCGGCTGCCTGACCGCGAGACCGAAGGCAACGGGTTCGGTCCAGGCATCCCGCTCCAACCAGAGGCTGAGCTTGGCGTTTACGGCGCGTCTGGGAAGGACACCTCCGCTGCCTTGAGCATGGCCCGCCGGCTTGGGGCCTGGCCGCGGCGAAACGTGGCTTTGTAGCGCGCGAAGTCCCAGTCGTCCAGGAAGCCCTCGGCCGCGTTTCGTCCGGACTCATAGAGCGAGTCGGCCCGCGAACGCGAGAGATCGAATTCCGTCGTTCTCACCCCTAACGTCTTGACGCCGATGGTACGGACGAATGCTGCGCCTTCCAAATACATGCGGTCGTGCGCTTCGAGCATCGTGTGAACCAGGCTCTTCGCGAATTCGGGCAAGCTGTCGGACTCGTCGGATGCGGGGAGGCGATGCCCCAAATCCTTGGAGGGCTCCGGCTCAACAAGCATGAGCCCGAAGGTCGGCCACGCCGGATCTTCGCCGTCGTCGTATAGCCAGACCGGAAAATTCGAGAGCATTCCGCCGTCCACGATCGTATGCTTGCTCCCGTCTTTCTCCGACTTCCATGACCATGGCTCGAAGAAGATCGGGATGCTCATGCTCATGCGCACCGCCTCCGCGACGCTGAGCTCATCCGGATCGATACCGAATCGGTCCGCGTCCTGCGGCAGGACGAGAAGGCGCCGTGCGGTCAGATCCGATGCGATGACCTGAGCTCGATAGCGAAAGCGCGGCTCGGAGGAAAACTCGGGCTGGACCAGATCGGCGAAAGTGTGGACGCCCTTCGCAGCCAATAGTTCGCTGATCCAATTGAAGAAGAAGTCGCCCTCGAATACCCCGAGATCCTTGAACAGGCTGATCGGGGCACCGACCAGGGGCAGCCGGTCTTCCCAGCCCTCGTCCTTGAAGCTGCGAAAGTCCAGATCGAGAAGAATCGCACGCAACTCTGCCGGCGAGTAACCGGCCGCCGTCAATACCGCGGCGATGGCCCCGGCCGAGGTTCCGGCGATGTTCTGTGGCTCAAAACCGCGCTCGTCCAAGACTGCGAGAGCGCCGACGAGCCCGATTCCCTTGACTCCACCGCCCTCAAGAACCAGATCGATCCGTTTCTCGTTTTCAGCTGGCATCGTTTCCTTGGGCTATGCGGCGATCGAGGCGCGCATGGACCTCGCAATCGAATACGAGGCGGAGTTATTCGGATGCGAGATTCATGTTTGCCACTCAGGTTCGAAACTACTCCGGTGGGTTCAACTTGTCCAGTCGGAGATGAGTGACCCCGACTGGAGCCCGGTCAGATTCCTGCCGGCGCGATCGCGATCGGCTCAGGCTTCGCCGGCCGCCTTCTTGACCTGGCGGCCGACCTCGCGGCGGGCGATGACCATCTTGTGGACCTCGTCGGGCCCGTCGGCCAGTCGCAGCATGCGGCTGTATCGCCACATCAGTGCGAGCGGGGTGTCATCGGTCATGCCGAGGGCCCCGTGGGCCTGGATCGACCGGTCGAGCACGTTCATGACGACGTTGGCGGCCACGACCTTGATCATCGAAATCTCCTGGCGTGCCGCCCGCTTGCCCAGGGTGTCCATCTTCCAGGCGGCGTGAAGGGTGAGCAGGCGAGCCTGGTCTATCTCCATCCTCGAGGTCGCGATGAAATCCTGGATGAACTGCTTGTCGGCCAGCGGCCCACCGAAAGCCACGCGTTCAGAGGTCCGCACGCACATCATTTCCAGAGCCCGCTCGGCGGTTCCGATCGCCCTCATGCAGTGGTGGATCCTGCCGGGGCCGAGGCGATCCTGGGCGATCAGGAACCCGGCCCCGCGTTCGCCGAGCAGGTTTTCCGCCGGCACGCGGCAGTCGGTGTAGCTGATCTCGCAGTGGCCCGGGCCCTTGTCGTGCCCCATCACCGAGATCGGCCGCACCAATTCATATCCCGGGGCGTCGGTCGGAACGCAGATCATCGAGGCCCGGGCGTACGGGTTGCCGTCGGGTTCGGTGTTGACCATGGCGATCGCCAGGTCGGCGCCGACCGCACCGCTGGTGAACCACTTGAGCCCGTTCAGCACCCATTCGTCGCCGTCCAATTCTGCGGTGGCCGCCAGTGTGGTCGGGTCCGACCCGGAGGTCTCTGGCTCGGTCATCGAAAAGCAGCTGCGGATCTCACCTTCGAGCAACGGCTGCAGCCAGCGCGACTTCTGCTCATCGCTTCCGTGCTCGGCCAGGATCTCCATGTTGCCGGTGTCCGGAGCCGAGCAGTTGAAAGCCATCGGCGCCACTCCGGGGCTGCGCCCCATTTCCTCGCAGAGCACTGCGTACTGCCAGTTGCTCAGGCCCGTCCCGAACTCGTCTCCCGGCATGAACAGGTTCCAGAGGCCCTCCTGCTTCGCCTTCTCGCGGATCGCGACCAGCTCCTCCGGGTAGGGAACCCCAGCGGCGACTTCCCGGTCGAGCGCGTCGTAGAGCGCGGCCTCGCGCGGGTAGATGTGCTCGTCCATGAAGGCGCGCACACGGTCGCGAAGGGCAGTTATCTCGGAGCCGGGTTCAAAGTCCATGTGGCCTAGCGTATCCGGATCCCATCCGGCCGAGGCTGCTTCTGCATCGCCGGCGCGGGCATCCCCGACGCAGCGCCGTCAGGCTTCCCGCGGCTGTAGCGCTCAGCCTGTCCGGGCCGGCCGATACCGGGCAAAAAGCTCGTCGCTCGCCTCGGCCAGGCTCACCAGTTCGAGTTCGCGTGGAGAGCCCAGCGGGCCCTCGATGATCCGCGGTGCATCGCCGCCGGCCAGGGTGGGGGTGATCGTGAGAAACAGTTCGTCGACCAGGTCGTCCGCCGCAAGCTGGGCGAACAGGTGCGGCCCGCCCTCACAGAGCAGCGCCCGGACGCCGCGTTCCTGCCGCAGGTGTCGCAGGACCTCGGGCTGGCGTATCTCCCCTTCCACCGAGACCATCCGCAGTGGAGTCGCCGTCTTCGGACGCGGTCCCGGGTTGTTGGTGAAGATCAGGATGCGGCCCCCGCCACAGGTGAAAAGAGGGGCGTCGAACGGCAGGTCGAGCCGCCCGCTGACGATCACCGCGAGGGGATCGTGCGGCAGGCCGATCCGCTCGCGCCGGGCTCGTGCCTGGGGGTCGGTGATGATCCGCCCGTAGCGTTCGGCCCGGATCGTGCCGGCCCCGACCATCACCGCGTCGAATCGGGTGCGCAGTTCGAGCAGAAACTCCGTGTCGGCACCTTTTCCGAGGCCCTTCGAGCGCCCGCCGATCGCCGCCCGGCCGTCGAGTGTGGTGATCATGTTGACCGCGACGAACGGCCGGTCACTGCGGGGAGAATCGAACGGCCGGTAATCGGCCAGTTCGGCGGTGGGTTCGGTCGCCCCGGGTTCGGGCAGCAGGCGTCGCATCATCGCCCGCTCCCTCAGGAGTAGTCGTGCCAGCCGTCGAATTCGCGGCCGGCGAATTCCTGGATTCCGGCCACGTCATCGCGGAAGCGCCCCTTGAGCGTGCCCATCAGATCGTCCGGGATCTCGGGCTTGGGAGCGGGGGGCTTGTCCGGATTGTGAACGACCTTCTCGACCATCCACCGCATCGATTCCGGCAGGCGGTCGAAGTTCCGGTCGAGTGAGCGGAAGCCTGGCAGCTTGATCAGCTTCTCCATGATCTGGTACTTGCCCTCGTGCTTGGCCGCCGATTTCTCCCACTGCCGGTCGAACTGCTCCGAGGTGAAGTCCTGGTCGACCCCGAGGAAGTCGAACGCCCTGCGCATCGTCCGGTCGCGGTCCCTGCCGAGTTCCTCCTGGGTGATGATCTCGATCTGCTCCCGGTCGAACTGATCGAGATAGGGCTGGAGCTGCATCCAGTACTTCGAGCGATCGATGTAGGAGGTGCCCGGCAGGGCCAGGGTCGGCTCGAAGTCGCGGGTTTCGTAGCCGGCCCCGGTGGCGTGGACCCAGTGGGAGAGGATCCGTTTGATCGGATCCCGGACCATGTAGACCAGCCGGGCGTCGGGGCAGTACTCGTGAATGCGTTCGGCGACCCCGTTGAACCGTGGCCGGTTCGTGTAATGGGGCGAGGACTCCCCGTTGATCCTGAAGCGGTCGTCGAAGCGGCCCCGGTACCAGTCGAATCCGAGATCCCAGTTCTGTTCGGCGGCGAAGAAGTTCAGTTCTTTCGGCTTCGACATATTGATCTCGGGGTGAAGCCCGAGGTAGTGGTGGATCGAAGTGGTGCCGCACTTAAGCCCGCCGATGATGATGAAGTTGGGCAGGGTCGCATGGCGGCTCTTCCGCCGCGGCAGTCGCCGATTGCGTTCGGCGCTGAAACGCTCCCTGGCCCGCGAGCACATGGCGTCGTCCGCGGGATCGTAGGTGACGGTCAATTCGGGCTCGGTTGTCTTGGTTGTCTCAGGCACAGCGGAGTAGTGTAGCCGGGAATGACCGGTCCTACCGTCGCTGACACCACCGAGACCGGGCGCCGGGAGCGCCTCTCGTGGCGCGGCCCCGGCGGGGACCGCCCGGATCTGCCGCTTCCGCCCCGCGGATTGCCGCTGCTCCACCGGGGCACGATGCGCAAACGCTGGCGCTACGTCGGCTTCTACGGCGACGAGGTCATGCTCTGCGCGGCGAACGTCCTGATAGGCCCTTTCCGCCACACCTTCTGGTCACTGTGGGACCGTCAGGAAGGGGTGGTCCTCGAGCACACGAAACTGCGGCCGGGTCGGCCCGAGGTCGCGATCGAAGGCAACTACGTCGAGATCAGATCCGGCGCGGTGAAGGCGTCGCTGGTGCTCGGCCAAAGTGAGCCGGTCGAGGTGGTCTGCCCGAGCGGGCGGGGCTGGGGCTGGACCCGCAAGCGCGCCGGTGTGCCGATCGCCGGCCGGATAGAGGCGGGTGGCCGTTCCTGGCAGGTGGACGGCTTCGGGGTCGATGACGAGTCGGCCGGCTATCAGGCGCGTCACACCAGCTGGTCCTGGTCGGCCGGCTTCGGCGTCGCGGCGGACGGCCGCGATCTCGGCTGGAACCTGGTCTCCGGCATAAACGACCCGCCTGTCGGCAGCGAGCGGTCGGTCTGGATCGACGGCGTACCGGCCGAATCCGACCCGGTCGTTTTCGACGGGCTCGACTCGGTGATATCCGGCGACGGTGGGCGGCTCGAGTTCGAGTACCGCGACGGGGCCGAGCGCCGGCGCAACGACAACCTGGGCCTGATCCGCTCGAAATACGTTCACCGGTTCGGCACTTTTTCCGGCAGCCTCGACGGGATCGAGCTCGACCATGGTGCCGGGGTAATGGAGCAGCACTCCGCTGTCTGGTAGCCCGGACCCCGTAGCCGGGGCCGCCGCAGGCCCCGGAAGAGGGTCGCTGCCCTCGGGCCGTTCGTGATTCAGCCGGACCGGCCGTCGTGGCGGCTCTCGACCCGCCACTGCCAGGGCGGCTGATCTCCGGGCGGCAGCCGGTAGTGGTTGCGGCCCGGCAGGATCTCGAGCGGCACCAGCCTGGGACTGTCCTTGAGCAGCACCCGGGTTCCGGAGGCCGCCTCGACGTCGCCCGCACCAGCCTGCTTGACCAGCCTCTCCCAGCCGAGCCCGGGACGGTAGAGCCAGTAGGTGATCCTGACGATTCCGGACGAGCCGCGGAGGTCATCGACGACCGTGAACGCGGTCGTCCTCCGGTTGGCCGTGGTCAGGCGTGATCCGCGCTCTCCGGCCCGGGGCACCGCGCAGGTCGGCCTCTGGCAGTAGCGGAAGTCGACCGGCACGAGGTCCTCGCCCCCGGGACCCGGGCGAGCCATCGGCAGTGGAGCCAGATAGCGGACCAGACGGGCGACCGGCCAGCCATAGGCGGAGACGGCGGGGTGCTGCCGGCAGGTCTCCGGAGTCCGGGGGCCGCAGGCGATCCGGTTGGCGATCCTCTGTCCCAGCCCTCGTCCGGGCGTCTCTCCGGAGCCGGCAACGAGCAGGCCGAGCACGGCCGCCATCAGAACCGCAATCAGCAGGGCAAGCCCGGTCTGCTCGACCGTGGCCGATCCGGCCTGTTCGTCCGTCGGGCTGTTCTGCGAGCGGCTCACGGACGCAGCCTGAGGGCCGCAGGCTCGTCTGTTGCACAGCCGAGCTCACGAAACAGCTACATTTCTCCCATGGAAGGTTCTCCTTTTGACATGTTC